>SXJQ01000027.1 GCA_005779345.1 Actinomycetota bacterium | reverse complement strand
GGCGTGCTGAGCACGCCGGACCGCTCAATGAAGAGGGTTTGGAGCGGTCGCGCTACTCGCCGGCGAGTGCCTTGGTGGCCTTCGGAACAGTGTCCTTCGGGCTCACCTTGTAGAACACGCCGGCGAGTTTGCCCTTCTCGTCGATCACGAACGCGCTGCGGATGATCCCCATGTACTTGCGGCCGTAGTTGACCTTCTCGCCCCACACGCCGTAGGCCTCGGCGACGGTGTGCTCGGTGTCGGCGAGGAGCGGGAAGCCGAGCGCGTACTTCTCGTCGAACTTCAGTTGTTTGGCCGGCGCGTCGGGCGAGATGCCGAGCACCACCGCGTTCAGCTTCTTCAACTGCGGCAGCGCTTCGCTGAGCGCGCACGACTGCGTCGTGCATCCGGGCGTGTCGGCCTTCGGGTAGAAGTAGACGACGACGCGCTGCCCCTTGAACTGCGACAGCTTCACGGTCGAACCGTGCTGGTCGGTGAGCGAGATCGCGGGTGCCTTGTCGCCGATCGAAAGCGTGGGCATGGACCGTCCTTTCGGGGGAGCTGGTCTGCCTAGCATGCCGCAGATGCTCGCCCAGAGGCTCGTCGAGATCGCGGCTCCTGCCGATCGGGTCCGCGACGCCGTCGTCGAGTATCTCGACGTCGCGGATCACGAGTTCGCGAGCGGGGCCGCCGACACCGTCCGCGTGCCCTTCGCCGCGATCGCCGACGACGCGCATCAGCAGATCCACCTCACCTCGCACGACGACATGACCACGTTGGAGGTCGAGGCCACCTCGGAGATCCGCGTTCCGTACTTCCATTGGCTGTTCGGCGGGCTCATCGTCGCGCAGCTCGAACGGCGGGTCGATCACACGGCGGCGAACATCCGAGCTGCCGTGTTCGACGAACCGCGCCCCGCGCCGCTCAGGGCCCCGCTGCTGCTCGCGAACGTCCCCTTCAGCCAGGCGCAGGCCACGATGCTCGCGTGTGCCGCGTTCGCGACGACCATGGCGACCTTCGGCGGTTCGCTCCTCGGCCAGAACGCACAAAACGTGCAGGACTCGTTCGGGATCGCCGACTCGAGCCTCACCCGTGTCCTCGCGATCTCGCGATCGGGAGCATTGGTCGCCCTGTTCGTGATGGCGCTCGCCGACCGAGTCGGGCGCCGGAAGATGATCCTCGTCGGCCTCGGCGGTGTCGCGATCTCGAACGTGCTCTCCGCGTTCGCTCCCGACGTCTACACGCTCACCGTGCTGCAATCGACGACGCGGGGGTTCGTCGGCGCGGCCGCGATCGTCGCCGGCATCGCCGCCATCGAGGAGGCCCCCGAGGGTGCGCGAGCGTTCGCCGCTGCAATGCTCACCATGGCGGGTGGGTTCGGCTTCACGATGGTCGTCGTCCTGCTCCCGCTCGCCGACGTCGGTCAGGAGAGTTGGCGGCTCGGGTTCGCGATCTCGGGGCTCACGCTGTTCCTGCTCCCGGGACTGGCCCGTCGGATCCACGAGACGCGTCGCTACTCCGACCTGAGCGGTCGCGACGTCGCACGCGGGCGGGCGGGCGAGGTCGTCGACCGGCGCTACGGCAAGCGGTTCATCCTTCTCGCCGCCGTCGGGTTCATGACGAACATGCTCGCGGCGCCGTCGGCGGGCCTGATGAACAAGTACCTCGAAGACGATCGCGGCTTCTCGAACAGCGGCATCCTGGGCTTTCGTGCGGTGACCACCGGACTCCCGGGATTCGTCGGCATCGTCCTCGCCGGCCGGCTCAGCGAACTGCGCGGTCGCCGACCCGTGGCCGCGGTGTTCCTCTCGCTCGCCGGGCTGTGCCAGATCGGGTTCTTCCTGAGCGAGGGCACGCTCCTCTACGTGTTTTCGATCTTGAGCGTGCTGGCGGCGAGTTGCGGCGGACTCGCGATCTCCACGATGGGAGCAGAGCTGTTCCCCACCGAGGTTCGCGGCACGAGCAACGGGATGCTGCTCATCGTCAGTGTCATGGGCTCGGCCGCGGGGCTGTTGATCGCGGGGATGCTCTCCGAGTCGCTCGGCGGCGTCGGCAAGGCGATCGCATGGTGCGCGATCCCGACGATCGTCGCGGCGCTCGCGCTCATTCCGTTCCTGCCCGAACCCGCAGGCAAGGATCTCGACGAGATCTCGCCGACCGAGGAGGATGTCACATGACGAGCGCGCTCGAGACCGTGATGGAGCGACTCGCGTTCCCCGAGGGGCCGCGGTGGCACGACGGACGCTTGTTCTTCTCCGACATGCACGGCCAGCAGGTGATCGCGCTCGCGCCCGACGGTGCGCACGAGGTCGTCGCCGACGTTCCCAACGATCCGAGCGGTCTGGGATGGCTCCCCGACGGCCGGATGCTGGTCGTGTCGATGCGCGACCGGCGGGTGCTGCGCCAGGAACCCGGCGGGGCGCTCGTCGAGCACGCGAACCTCTGGGACCTCGCCCCGTACCACTGCAACGACATGGTCATCGACGCGGCGGGTCGCGCCTACGTCGGGAACTTCGGGTTCGATCTCCACGCGCAGGAGAAGCCGCGCACGACCGTGATGCTCGCGATCGAACCCGACGGTTCGGTCCGCGTCGTCGCCGACGAACTCGCCTTCCCCAACGGAACCGTCATCACTCCCGACGGATCGACGATGATCGTCGGCGAGAGCATGACCGGTCGCCTGACGGCGTTCGACATCGCGGCCGACGGATCGCTCGGCAATCGGCGCCTCTTCGCGCAACTCGACGGAGCGATCCCCGACGGTATCTGCCTCGACGCGGAAGGTGCCGTCTGGAGCGCGTGCCCGATGACCGGCCGCGTGCTGCGCGTCGCCGAAAGCGGCGAGGTCCTCGAGGTCGTCGACACGGGCCGGGGCGGCGCGTTCGCGTGCATGCTCGGCGACGACGATCGGCGCACGCTGTACGTCTGCACCGCGAGCACGTCGGACCCCGACCAGTGCATCGCTCGCCGCGACGGCCGGATCGAACGGCTGCGCGTCGAGGTCCCCGGCGCCGGCCGGCCCTGACCGACCTGACCGACCTGACCGACCTGACCGACCTGACCGAGCTGACCGGCCCGACCTCGGCGCCGACGCCGCTCGCCGGACGGACTGCCCGATTTCGTCGCTCTGCCTACAGATCCCTCCTCGGCCCCGCCGATGAACCAAGAGCGCGGGGCTCTGAGTAGGGGGACGCAGTGCCGTCTGATTGGGGAATTGCACATCTGTACCGGCGAGCCGGCTTCGGCGCGGACTGGGCGACGATCCAGTCGAAACTCGCGGTGCCGCTCGCCGACACCGTCGACGAACTGCTCGACGACGTCGTCGACGTGACGCGCCCGACCTTCCTCGACGACGACATCGGCGACTGGGAGAAGGAGTACATGCTCCGCGACTGGTGGCTCGATCGCATGGCGACGAGCACCAAGCCCCTCCAGGAGAAGATGACGCTCTTCTGGCACGGGCACTTCTGTAGCGAGAACGAGAAGGTCGGCGACATGCGCCTGATGTGGGACCAGAACAACCTGTTCCGCACGAACGCGTTCGGCAACTTTCGCCAACTCGTCCACGACATGTCGCTGCAACCGGCGATGCTCATCTACCTCGACGGCGCCTACAACGACAAGTGGTCGCCGAACGAGAACTTCGCCCGCGAGCTCATGGAGCTCTTCACGATCGGCGTGGACAACTACACGCAGGCCGACATCGTCGCCGCGGCACGCGCGTGGACCGGCCACAACATCGACGACTCGGTGCGCCCATACACCTACGAGTTCCGTCTCGATCGTCACGACACCGCGAACAAGACGTTCATGGGCCAGACCCGCGCCTGGGACGGGCCCGACATCATCGACTACCTGCTCCAGGAGAACACCGCCAAGAAGACCATCGCTGCGAAGTTCGTCGCCGCGAAGCTCTGGACGTTCTTCGCCCACCCGAACCCGCCGACAGCGGTCGTCGACGCGCTCGCCCAGGTGTTGCTCGACACCGATTGGGACATCAAGGCGTGCCTGCGCGCGCTGTTCCTCCGCAGTGAGTTCTATTCGACGACGGCGCGCCGGGGTCTCGTCCGCAGCCCGGTTGAATGGCTCGTCGCGATCATGAAGGCGACGGGCCTCCCGATGACGGATCCCGGAGGTGACCTCCCGAGCTTCTCGGCGTGGGAGATGGACGAGATGGGACAGTTCCTGTTCGAACCACCGAACGTCGCGGGATGGAAGAACAACGGCGCGTGGCTCGGCACGACGCAGTACTGGGCGCGTTCGTCGTGGGTCTACAACTACCGGTGGATGTTCCACGAGACCGGCTTCCTCGAAGCCGAGGTGCAAGACGTCCTCGACAACACCGGTCTCGGCAGCGCGCGGTTCGCGACCGCGGTCGACAACGCGCTCACCGCGTTCGGGATCTACTTCCCGTCGGACAACACCCGAAACCGACTGACCGCGTACGTGAAGAAGCAGTACGAGGCACCGAACGAGTGGGACCACTACGCCTGGTACTACATCTCGCAGTTGATCACGCTCACGCCCGAGTTCATGTTGGCGTAGGGAGACGACGATGGCCATGACCGAACCCATGACCCCGGAGCGCCGGCGCCTCACGGTTCCCGGGGCCGACCTCGGCCTGTCGCGTCGGCGCCTCCTCCAAGCCGGCGCCGTCGGTGCCGGCGGGGTCGCGATGAGCCCGCTGCTGTCGCATCTCGAGGCGTTCGCGGCGCCGGCGCTCGGGCCGCACGACCCGATCGTCGTGATGGTCGAATTCGACGGCGGCAACGACGGTCTCAACACGGTGATCCCCGCATCGTCCGGTGCGTACTACGACAAGCGGCCGACGATCGGGATCCGACCGTCGCACTGTCTGCCGCTGCGCACCGGCGTCGGACTGCATCCCTCGCTGTACCGGCTCAAGGACCGCTACGACCGCGGCTGGGTCGCCGTCGTTCGTGGCGTCGGCTACAAACCGCCCGACTTCAGCCACTTCTCCTCGATGGCCTACTGGATGCAGGGCTGGGGCGGCGCGACCGCGTCGTATCCCACCGGCTGGATGGGCCGTTGGGCCGACGGGCTCGCGAACTCCGAGAAGGAGTCGCTGTACCAGGTCGTGCTCGACTCGGGCGTGCCACTGCACATGGTCGGGAAGAAGAATCAGCCCGCCGGGCTCCCGCTGTGGATCGGCGGGGCGTTCGGCATCGAACGCGACGAGGCGCACGAGACGCGGATGTTACAGGCACTCGCGTCGATGAACTACTCCGACACGGGACTCGGCGCGTGGGGCAACGAGATCGCCGCGACCGGTCAGACGCTCGTGCAGATCACCGGCAAGATCAAGCCCGCGTACGCGGGGACCTTCCCCGACGATTCCTTCGTACGACAGATGGTGCTCGCCGCGAAGTTGATCAACACGAACCTCGGCATCCGCGCGATCAACACGCGGATCGGCGGTTTCGACACGCACTCCGGCCAGGGCGGACGAACGGGTGGCCACGCGAACCTCATGCGGAGGTTCGACGAAGGGGTCCACCAGTTCTTCAAGACGCTGGCGACGAGCTGGCGTCGACAGGTCATCGTCGTCACGTTCTCCGAGTTCGGGCGCCGCCCGGAGGAGAACGGCGACACCGGCACCGACCACGGGACGTCGGGCCCGGTGTTCGTCATCGGCGAGCGAGTGCGCGGCGGCCTGTACGGCACGCAGCCGCTGCTCAACGACAAGGACCTCGTCGACTACGGCAACCTGAAGAGCTTCGTCGACTTCCGGTCGGTGTACGCGACGATCCTGCGCAAGTGGTTGCGCGCCGACGACCGCCAGATCCTCGGCAAGCAGTACGAGTACCTCGACTTCATCGCCTCGACCCCCTGATCCCCGCCTCAGCCGGCGCTGTGGATCACGAGTCGATGAGCCCTTCCCATCCCGGCGGCGGGGGTTCGAGACGCCAGTACTGCTCCGGCGCCGGCGCGGCGAGCTTGGCCGAGATCTGCCAATCGTCCTCGAGCGCGAGGAGTTGGCTCGGATAGCAGGCGAGCGCGCGCTGCTTGCGGCCCTCGTCGATCGTGACGTCGGGACACACCGGCGTCGGCCACCGCCCCGAGCGGAACAGCCGCGACACGCGCCACGCCAACATCCCCGGGATGTGCTTGTACCCCGAATCCTCGTACAGGAGCCGCGGCACCCCCGCCGCGATGGATTCGACGGCGAGCAGCGCCGCTCGGTGCGTGGCGTCGTGATCGGGGTTCGCCAGCCCGAACGGGATGAGCACGGCCGTCGGATCGCACGCCGCGATCGCAGCCGCCAGGACCGGTGCGATCGACTTCGGCGCGACCGGCCGGTCACCGGGGTTGTAGGTGTACTCGACGAAGTCGAGGTGGCGGGCCGTTGCACCGAGCACCGCGAGCGCGGCGTGATCCTCGTCCCGCCGCGCCGCCATGACGTCGTCGTCGGGACCGAAACCGCACTGCACGTCCCACGGACGTGCTGGCACCGGATACGCCGGGGGGTTCCCGGCGAACACCGTGACGACCACCGGGTCCGGCACGCTGGCGAGCAGGTGGGCACACGACAGCACCGCGTCGTCGAGGTGCGGAGAGACCACGACGACCCGCGCCGACGCGCCCGGGTCGAGACGGCCCCATGCCCGCATCGGGTGCTCGGCCGCTCCCACCGGCTACACCTCGTAGAGCTTGTCGACGTACTCGGCGATGCCCTGCTCGACCGCGTCCGTGAGTTCGGTCATCTGCGCCATGCCGTAGACCGGCGCCATGTCGTGACCCGCGTCGGGATGTTCGCGTACGTACTCGACGCACGCGGCGAGGTCCGCGGCGAACCGGTCGATCACGCCCGGCCGGGTGTGGCGCAACGTGACGCAGAGGTGCATCGCGGCCGGGTGCTGGAGGCCGTTGAGGCTCCAGCCGCGCTTGCTCATCTCGTCGAGGACGCCCCAGATGTTGACCTCGTCGGACCGGAAGGCGACGTCGAACAGCGGATCGCCGATCACGTCGAGGCCCGGAATCGCCCGCACCGCGGCCTTCACCGCGGTCGCGGTCTCCACGATGCGACGCACGGCGTCGAGATACCCGTCCTCGCCCATCGCGACCATGGCGGCCCAGCACTGCGCGATCAACGCGCCCGGACGCGACCCCGCGAACGTCGGCGAGTAGTACAGGCCGCCGGACCACGAGGCCGTCGTGTAGTACTGCAAGTGCCGGAGTTCGTTGCCGCGATAGAGCACCACCGACGTGCCCTTGGCCGCGTAGCCGTACTTGTGCGTGTCGGCCGACATCGACGTCACGCCGGCAACCCGGAAGTCGAACGGCGGAACCGCGTAGCCGAGCTTCTCGGCCCAGGGCAGCACGAATCCGCCGAGACACGCATCGACGTGCATGCCGATCCCGCGGTCGGCGGCGAGTGCCGCCAGTTCTTCGATCGGGTCGATGAGACCGTTCGGGAAGTTGGGTGCCGAACCGACGATCACCACCGTGCTCGGGGTGATCGCCGCCGCGGTCGCGGCCGCGTCGGCGCGACCATCGGCGGCGTGCGGCACCG
Source organism: Actinomycetota bacterium (assembly GCA_005779345.1). Lineage (GTDB taxonomy): Bacteria > Actinomycetota > Acidimicrobiia > IMCC26256 > PALSA-610 > SXJQ01. The sequence continues at coordinate 6,954 of SXJQ01000027.1, read as the reverse complement.
TGATCTTGTCGATCCCGAAGTACTGCGCGGCCTTGTCGAAGGCCGCATGCGCCGTGTCGGCGACGATCATCGCGGGGCGTTCGATCCCGTTCTGGTGCCCGCGGTCGCGGTACGCCTTCATGGCGAGCAGGATGCTCTCGGTGCCGCCGCTGCTCACCGTGCCGACGACCTCGTCGCCGCCGTTGAGCATCGCCGCGGTCATGCGGACGATCTCCCCGTCGAACTTGGTGATGCTCGGCCACAGATCGGCGTGGAGCGGATTGGTCTGCGAATGCAGCGTGTAGACCTCCGACAGGAACGCCACGTGGTCGGGATCGCCGTGATACACGCTTCCCGACGCGAACCCGTCGCTCCAACGGGCCTCTTCCCGGTCGCGCAACTCGCGCATCATCGTCAGGATCTCGTCGCGGCCGCGACCCCGCGCGGGGATGCGCGTCACCGGCGGGAACTCGTCGCGATAGGGATTACTCACCGGTGTCCTCCGTTTCGGGCGCGGTACCAGCCCTTGGTCGCCTTGTGGAACGATCGGAATGCATCGAACGCCTCGTCGTGAACCGTACGGGTCGTGGCATCGGGGTGGTAGGTCGCGGCGATCTCGACGGAACGGGCGATGCCCTCGATGTCGACGCGCCCGAGCGCGAGTGCGGCGAGCAACGCGGCGCCGCGCGCATTGGCGCGAATCGGATCGGCGACGACGCGGATCTCACGGTCGAACACGTCGGCGAAGATCTGCGCCCAGACCGGCGAGTTCGCCCCGCCGCCGATGAAGTGCAGCCAGGGGAACGGTCCCCCGCGGAACTTCTCCACGCTTCCGAGCAACCAGCGCGCGTTGTAGGCGACGCCCTCGAGCACCGATCGCACGAGGTCGGCGCGAGTCGTCGAGATCGAGACGTTGGCCCACGCGGCGCGCAGGCGGTGGTCGTCGACCGGCGTGCGTTCGCCGACCAGCCACGGGAAGAACAGCACGCCGTTGCAGCCGGCCGGCGCGCTCATTGCCAGCGCGTCGATACGGCGATACGCGTCGTCGGGGGGCGGGGGCGTCCCGAGCCCATCCGCAGGCCAGAGCACCTGGTCGCGCAGGAAGTTGAGGCACTCCCCCGCGGTCTCCTGCTCGTCGGCGATGAAGTAGCGACCCGGGAGCGGTGACGGCAGCGAGGCGATGCCGCGCGCCAGATCGGTCTTCTTCTCGCGGACGTGGCCACTGACCCACGACGACGTCCCGACGTACAGGTGACCCTCGCCGTCGCGCACAGCACCGCTGCCGATCGCGGCCGACTGCACGTCGGGGGTGCCACCGACGACGGGGATCCCTGCCGGCACGCCGAGGTCGGCCGCCACCGCGGGGAGCAGCGGGCCGACGATGTCGGTGGCGGCGATCAGGTCGGGCAACTTCGCCCGCGCCACGCCGCTCTGCGCGAGGAGCGCGGGCACGTAGTCGATGCGCGCCGGATCGCGATTGTCGGTGAGCCAGTGCACCGCGATCGAGTCGTAGGTCGCGACCATGCGGCCGGTGAGGCGCTGGTTCAGCCAGTCCTTCGGTTCCAGGTAGCAGTGCGTCGCCCGGGCGACATCGGGGCGTTCCGCCTCGATCCACAGGATGTGGCTGATCGGATCCTTCCCCGAGTGCGATGGCGCGCCGCCGGTGAGCGAGATCCAGCGTTTGAGCTTGCGCGGGTCGTAGCCGGCCACGTTGAGTCGCCCGCGCGCCATCGCGCGCGTCGCACGAGCACCGCGTGCGTCCATCCAGATGACCGCGTTCATCAACGGGTCGCCCGAACGGTCGACGGCCACGGTGCCCGACCACTGCGAGGTCACCGAGACTGCGACGGCCGTCGCCGGGTCGATGGCCCGCGCCTCGCCGAGTCGCTGCGCGGCACGCAGGACCGCGGCCCACCAATCGGCCGGTCGTTGCTCGACCCCGTGCGGCGGGTCGAGCACGAGATCGACGGCCTCGAACTCCCCCGCGACATAACGACCGTCGAGCGTGAACCACGCGACCTTCGGCCCGGAGGTCCCGAGGTCGATCGTGAGGACGTGGTCGGTCATGCGCGACGGTCGGTCACGGGGCCGGCGGCTTGCGACGCAGGCCGTGACCGAAGAAGCCGCCGCGTGGCCTCGCGTGCGCGTGGTAGTGGTCGGGGATGTTGCGCATGTGATCGTCGACGTAGTGCTCGAACTCGAAGTGGGTCTCGACCACCATCGTGAGCTTGGACTGCATGTGTTCCATGTGCTCGTCGGGCGGAACGACGCCGTGGTGCCGCCACACCACCATCGGGGTCGAGCAGATCTCGCACTCCGCGATCCAACAGATCTCGTCCTCGTGGAACCACTCGGTGATCCGCGCGGCCTCGCACAGGTCGCAATCGTCGCTTCTGGGCCATTCGCTCACGGTGCCACGGTAGGGGACGCGGGCCGATGCGTGCGACTGACGGGAGGCGCTCAGCCGCGGCCGAGCACGGCCGATCAGGACCCATGACGACCGAAACCACGACCGCATCGTCGCGCCGCACCTTCTTGGGCCGTATCGGGGTCGCCGCCGCGGGCGGCGCCGGCCTCGCGTTCGGCGCGAGCCTGCTCGAGGGCGCGTCGGCCGGCGCCCTCACCGGCGCCATGCAGTACGGCGACGTCAACGACGCAGGTGCGAGCGAGACTTCGCTCACGGCGTCGCACGGCACCGCGACGCTGACGATCGACAACACCGGCGACGGCAGGGCGCTCGACATCGTGGGTTCGTCGAACGTCGTGAACCGAGCGACGCTCACGACGTCGAACACCGGCACGAACAGCGCCGTGTTCGCGGTCCAGGCCAACGTCGCGTCGTCCGTCGCGGCGATCAACGCGGTGGTGTGGGGAGACGGGCCTGCGGTTGCGGCGAACACGCTCTCCGACGCGGGCGGCGGCTTCGAGTCGGTCACGAACGACGCGCCGGGCCTGCTCGCCCGGGTCTACGGCCAGGGTCGGGCGGTCTTCGGCCGCGTCTACACGCAGGCGAGCAACGCGTCGGCCGTCTACGGCGACACGTCCGGCACCGGCGCCGGGGTCGAGGGTCGAGGGCGCAACGGCCGCGGCGGCAAGTTCTCGGGAACGAAGGCGCAGATCAACCTCGTGCCGGGAACGGCGGCGAGCCACCCGGCGAGCGGATCGACCGGCGACCTGTACGTCGACGCCAATCAGCGCCTCTGGTTCTGTCGCGGTGGCGTCAGCTGGGTGCAGGTTGCCTGAAACCCATCGGCCCGTGGTTGACTGGCGGCTCCTATGAAGGGTCTGATCCTCGCCGGAGGCACCGGTTCGCGGCTGCGGCCGATCACGCACACGGGCGCCAAACAGCTCGTGCCGATCGCCAACAAGCCGATCCTGTTCTACGGCATCGAAGCGATGGCCGAGGCGGGCATCACCGAGGTCGGGTTGGTCGTCGGTGAGAACCGGTCCGAGTTCGAGGACGCGGTCGGCGACGGCTGGCAGTTCGGGGTCAACGTCACCTACATCGATCAGGCGGAGCCGCTCGGCCTCGCCCATTGCGTGCTGATCGCCCACGAGTTCCTCGGCGACGACGATTTCGTGATGTATCTCGGCGACAACATGCTGCAACAGGATCTGGTCGGGTTCGTCGACAAGTTCGAAGAGGCGCGTGGCGCGCACCCCGAACTCGGCGAGGACCCACGGCCGGCACCGGCGGCGCAGATCCTCCTCGCCCAGGTCGACGATCCACGTCAGTTCGGCGTCGCCGAGATCGACGAGTACGGCGAGGTCATCCGGCTCGTCGAAAAGCCCGCCGACCCGCCGAGCGACCTCGCGTTGGTCGGCGTGTACCTCTTCGATCCGACCATCCACGAGGCCGTACGCGCGATCCAGCCGAGTGCGCGTGGTGAACTCGAGATCACCGACGCCATCCAGTGGCTCGCCGACGAGGGCCACCGCGTCGTGCACGAGGTGCTGCGCGGCTGGTGGCTCGACACCGGCAAGAAGGACCCGCTCCTCGAGTGCAACCGGCTCGTGCTCGAGACGATCACCCCCTCCAACGAGGGCAAGGTCGACGGAGCGAGTCGTGTCGACGGTCGGGTGGTCATCGAGGAGGGCGCCGAGCTCGTGCGCAGCACGGTTCGTGGCCCGGCGATCATCGGCCGGAATACGCGCCTCGTCGACACCTACGTCGGGCCGTTCACCTCGATCGCCGCCGACTGCGAGATCTCCGACGCGGAGATCGAGCATTCCGTCGTTCTCGAACGCTGCCGCATCCACGGTGTGCACCGCCTCCAGGACTCCCTGCTCGGCCGCGAGGTCGAGGTCGTTCGCTCCGAGTTGCGTCCTCGGGCGAGCCGACTCATGCTGGGCGACCACTCGCGCGTCGAGTTGGAATAGCCGAGCGCAGCAGGAGTACCGGGTGGCCGAGATCGTCGAATCCAGCAGCATCGTCGGGGTCCGTCACGTGACTCCGGTCGTCCATGGCGACGAGCGCGGTTGTTTCGTCGAGACGTACCGACGCGAATGGTTCCCGCTCGGGCGCGAGATGCTGCAGGGCAACCGCGGTGACCGCGTCGCCGGCTGCATCGTGGGCCTGCACTACCACCTGCACCAGGCCGACTACTGGTACGTCCCCTACGGCACCGCACGCGTCGTACTGCACGACCTGCGCACCGGTTCCCCCACCGACGGCGCCACCGAATGCTTCGATCTGGGGGTCGAACCCGATGGCTCACACCGCCATCGCGGGGTGTTCATCCCGCCGGGCGTCGCTCACGGTTTCGCGAGCCTCACCGACATGACCATCACGTACCTCGTCGACAGCTACTACAACGCCGTCGATGAACTCGGCGTCGCATGGGACGACCCGGCGATCGCAGCCGACTGGGGCGTCGACGATCCGATCCTTTCGAACCGCGACCGTCAGAACCCGCGGCGAGGCGAGATCGATCCGCAATGGCAGCCGCACCTCGCGTTGCGGACCTGAGGAGAGGCAATCCCGTGCGCTTGATGGTCACCGGCGGCGCCGGCTTCATCGGATCCAACTATCTGCGTTGGGTGTTGGCGAACACCGACGCAGAGGTCGTCGCGTACGACGCGCTCACCTATGCGGGGAACCTCTCGACGTTGCGCGATGTCGACGACAGCCCGCGATACTCCTTCGTGCACGGCAACATCTGCGACCCGGGCACGCTCGAAGCCGCGATGCGCGGCTGCGACGCCGTGGTGCACTTCGCCGCCGAGAGCCATGTCGACAGGTCGATCGCGGGCGCCGACGACTTCATCCACACGAACTGCTTCGGGACCAACATCGTGATGGACGTCGCCCGTCGGCTCGAGATCGGTCGGGTCGTCCACATCGGCACCGACGAGGTGTACGGCTCGGTCGAGGTCGGCTCCTCCACCGAGGCCGATCCGCTCGAGCCGCGGTCGCCGTACTCGGCGAGCAAGGCGGGCTCCGACCTCATCGCGCTCTCCTACCACCACACCCACGGGCTGCCGGTGTCGGTCACGCGTTGCACCAACAACTTCGGTCCGTACCAGTACCCCGAAAAGGCGATCCCGCTGTTCACCACGAACCTGCTCGACGGGCGCTCGATCCCGCTGTACGGCGACGGGCTCAACGAGCGCGACTGGCTGTACGTCGACGACCACTGCACCGGGATCCACCTCGTGCTCGAGGCCGGGACCGCGGGCGAGATCTACAACATCGGAGCGGGCAACGAGACGCCGAACCGAGTCCTCGTCGACAAGCTGCTCGCGCTCTTCGGCGTCGGCGAGGAGATGGTCGACTACGTCGCGGATCGGCTCGGACACGATCGTCGATACTCGGTCGACATCGCCAAGATCACCGCACTCGGTTGGCAGCGCCGCCGCACGCTCGACGAAGCGCTGGAGGCCACCGTCGCCTGGTACCGCGACAACCGCTGGTGGTGGGAACCGCTCCGGGCCCGAGCGGCCGACTGACGTGCGGATCCTGATCACCGGCGCGGCGGGGATGCTCGGCCGCGAGGTCGTCGACCACGCCCGGACCCGCGATCACGACGTGACTGCTGCCGACCGGACGACCCTCGACGTGGGCGATGCCGATGCCGTCGACGCGATCGTCGCGCAGACCCGCCCCGACGTGATCGTGAACTGTGCGGCCGCGACGGCGGTCGACGCCTGCGAGACGGATCGCGCCGGCGCGTTCCGCGTCAACGCCGAAGGGGTCGCCCACCTCGCGAACGCAGCCGCGGCGCACGGCGCACATCTCGTGCAGGTCTCGACCGACTACGTGTTCGACGGCACCAAGACCGCCCCGTACCACGAGGCCGACGTCACCAATCCGCAGTCGGTCTACGGCGAGTCGAAGCTCGCCGGCGAGCGCGCCGCGCTCGCGCTCGACGATCGCGCGACGGTCGCGCGGACGGCGTGGGTGTTCGGCCGCCACGGCGCCAACATGGTCAAGACCGTGTTGCGGATCCGCGACCAGGTGCCGGTGCTGCGTTTCGTCGGCGACCAGATCGGTTCGCCCACCAGCGCGGCCGACCTCGCGACGATGCTCGTCCGCCTCGCGGAGGAGCGTCGCCCCGGGCTGTACCACGTCACCAACGAGGGCGCGGTCAGCTGGCATGGGTTCGTCGCGGAGATCCTCCGTCAACTCGGCGACGACCCGATGCGCGTCGAGGCGATCACCACCGCCGAACTCGACCCGCCACGCCCGGCGCCGCGGCCCGCGAACTCCGTGCTCGAGAACCGCGCGCTCGCCGCGGCGGGCGTCGCGCTCCTCCGCCCGTACGAAGCCGCGCTCGCCGACGTCCTCGCCGCCCTCCGATGATCGGTTCGAAGGGTCAGAGGCGTTCGACGATGGCCTCGGCGAACGCCGAGCACTTGACTTCGGTCGCGCCCTCCATCTGACGGGCGAAGTCGTAGGTGACGATGTTGTCGGCGATCGTCGCCTCGAGCGCGCGCACGATGTCGGCCGCGGCCTCGGGCCAGCCGAGATGCTCG
>SXJQ01000266.1 GCA_005779345.1 Actinomycetota bacterium | reverse complement strand
CTCGCGTCGATGATCGACCACATCAACGAGACGATGTCGCGTCACATCGTGACGATCGAGGACCCGATCGAGGTCCTGCACACCGACAAGCAGTCGGTCGTCAACCAACGCGAGATCGGGACCGACACCGCCGACTTCCACGCGGCGCTGAAGCGGGTCCTGCGCCAGGACCCCGACGTGATCCTCATCGGTGAGATGCGTGACCCCGAGACCGTGAAGACCGCGTTGTCGGCGGCGGAGACGGGCCATCTCGTGTTCTCGACCCTCCACACGATCTCGGCGACCGAGACGATCAACCGGATCATCGACTTCTTCCCGCCGCACGAGCAGCGGCAGGTCCGCATGGCCGTCGCGGGAACGTTGCGCGGGATCGTGAGCCAGCGCCTCGTCGAGGTTCGCGACAGCGGCGGACGGATGCCCGCCGTCGAGGTGCTCGTCGCCACCGGGCGCGTGTTCGACAAGATCGTGAACGCGGACGAGACTCACGAGATCGACGAGATCATCGCCGACGGCGAGTACTACGGGATGCAGACGTTCGATCAGAGCCTGCTGTCGCTGTACGAACGGGGCCTCATCGACCTGCGCGAAGCGCTCGCCGCGTCGAGCCGTCCGCACGACCTGCGCCTCATGATCGAACAGCACACGTTGGCGCAGGCCGAGGCCTGAGGCGACGGTTCGACGAGCCGGCTCGACGGGCCCGAATCGGCGGCACCGGCCCGACCGGCCCGGGGATTGAATCGGTGGGCGCGCACCCCGTGGGCGACAATGCTCCGGTGAGTGACGTCCCGCCCCGACTCGTGCCGTTGCTGGGTCCGGGGACCCCGCTGCAGGAACTCGCGACGCGCCTCGCCGACGCGGGCCACGAGTGTCACCTCGTCGGGGGGCCGGTGCGCGACGTGTTCCTCGACCGGCCGATCGTCGACATCGACCTGTGCACGGATGCACGTCCCGACGCGATCGAACGGATCGTCGCTCCGTGGGCCGACCACGTGTGGCTCCAGGGTCAACGGTTCGGCACGATCGGAGCGCGCAAGGACGGCGCCGCGTTCGAGATCACCACCTATCGCGCCGACGTCTACCTCTCCGACAGTCGCAAGCCGCAGGTCGAGTTCGGCGACGACATCGAGACCGACCTCGGGCGTCGCGACTTCACGGTCAACGCGATGGCCCTGCGGCTCCCCGACCTCGAACTCGTCGATCCCTACGACGGTCTCGTGGACCTCGTGGCGAAGCGCTTGCGTACGCCATTGTCGGTCGAGGTGAGCTTCAGCGACGATCCGCTCCGGATGTTGCGCGCCGCCCGATTCGTCGCGCAGCTCGGGTTCGAACCCGTGCCCGAGATCGTGGAGGGCATGGCGCGAATGCGCGACCGGCTCGGGATCGTCAGCGCCGAGCGCATCCGAGACGAACTGTCGAAGCTGATCGTCGCACCCGACCCGACCGCCGGCTTGTGGTTGCTCGCGCGCACCAAGCTGGCCGACGAGTTCCTCCCCGAGCTCAACGCGATGTCGCTGGAACAAGATCCGATCCACCGGCACAAGGACGTCTTGACCCACAGCATCGCGGTCGTCGCCAACACGCGCCCCGAGTTGCTCGTGCGCCTCGCCGCGTTGTTCCACGACGTCGGTAAGCCGAAGACCCGTGGGTTCAACCGCCAGGGCGTCACGTTCCACCACCACGAGGTCGTGGGTGCGCGCATGACGCGTGAGCGCATGACGGCATTGCGCTATCCGAACGATGTCGTCGAGCGGGTGACGCGGCTCGTCTACCTCCACCTACGGTTCCACACCTATCGCATGGGCTGGACCGACTCGGCGGTGCGCCGTTACGTGCGCGACGCGGGCGACCTGCTCGACGAACTGAACCATCTGACTCGCTGCGACTGCACCACGCGTAACCAGCGCAAGGCAGCGGAACTCTCGCGCCGGATGGACGACCTCGAAGCGCGCATCGAGGAGTTGCGTGCCGAGGAGGAGCTCGCGGCGATTCGTCCGCCGCTCGACGGCCGACAGGTGATGGAGTTCCTCGGCGTCGCGCCCGGTCCGGTGATCGGTCGTGCGCTCGACCATCTCCTCGAGGTGCGCCTCGACGAAGGGCCGATCGAACAGGCGGACGCGTTCGAACGGCTGCGGGTGTGGGCCCGCGAGCAGGGGATCGAGCCGAAGGGGTGACCGCTCAGAGACCGAGGCGACGAACCCGCCAGAGCAACGTGTCGGGAACGCGTGGACCGGGGTCGGGCGAGATCGCGGGCTCGAGTTCGAGGAGCTGATCGACGACGAAGCCCGCTCGCGCGAACGCTGCGAACATCGTCGAGACGGGGCGGAGCTGCACGGTGAGTTGCTCGTCGAGGATGGCGACGGCGACGGGCCCCTCGTCGAGGTAGGAGCGGATGAGTTCCTGCCGGCCGAGTGGCAGTGGGCCGGCGCCACCCGCGCTCTCGCGTTCGAGGCACAACGCGAACGGATGCGGCACGGTGCACACGAAGGCAGCGTTCGGCTTGAGGACCCGGTGGACCTGACGGAGCACCCGATCGAGGTCGTCGGCCTCGCCGAGGGGTGACGCGAAGGCGCCCGACGCGCTGGTGCCGGTGGCGACGGCGCCCGCGACGAGGGAGGTCGACAGCGCCAGGTCGACCGATTCGGCCCGCAAGAACGCGAGGTCGGCGAGGTCGCCCACCCGGACCTCGATCCGAACGCCGTGCGTCTCGGCGAGTCGGCGCGCGTGGGCCGCGAGTTGCTCCGAGGGCTCGATCGCGATCGCCTTGGCACCCTGTCGCACGAGCGCGACCGCGTTGTGGCCGGTACCGCAACCGAGTTCGAGCACGCGCTTGCCGGCGATGGTGCCGAGCAGGCGGAGGTCGCGTTCGGTCGGGAGCCCGTCGCCGTAACCGACGACGTCGCCGGCCGGTCCTGCCTGTGCGGCGATCCGTGCGGCGATGCGGTCCCAGACCTCGGTGTTCGTCATGGCGTCATTCTGGTCGCTCGCGACGGAGGTGTCGGAACGTCGGGCCCTGCCCCATCGGGGAGGGCCAATCGGGGAGGGCCGGTCGGGGAGGGCCGGTCGGGCCCGTACGATCAGCCACCGTGCCGCCGCCCTCCTCGCCCACGCGCCTCGGCGCCCTCGACGGGATTCGCGGGCTCGCGATGGTGTCGGTCTTCGTGTTCCACTTCGGGCTGCCATCCGCGGCGTTGTTGAAACTCGGGGGCGGGGAGGGCGCCAAGATCATCCCCAACCTGAACCTCGGAGTCGAGGTCTTCTTCGTGCTGTCGGGATTCTTGATCTATCGCCCCTACGCAGTGGCCCACGCGACGGGAGCGCCGCGACCGCCGCTGCTCGGGTACTCCGTCCGCCGCGTGTTGCGCATCTACCCCGCCTACTGGTTCGCGCTCGCGGTGCTCCTGCTGAACGACGAGATCTACGTCAACGGGTTCGTGAACGGCGTCAAGCACGGCACGTTGACCTTCACGTACTTCCGTGATTTCGGACGGATCGGCGAACGCGTCCCGGGCATCGACGTGGCTTGGACGCTGGTCGTCGAGGTGAGCTTCTATCTGTTCGTGCCGGCGTACGCGTGGTTGTTGCGCGTGGCGCGAGCGCGCACGGCACTGCTCTTCGCGGCACCGATCGTGCTGGCCGGCATCGGGTTCGGCGTGCGGTGGTACATCAACTACCACGGGTTCTCGACGTGGCCGTGGGTCACGGTGCTGCCACAGGGTCTCGCCGCGCTCGCGCCCGGCATGTTGTTGGCGGTCGCGACCGCGGTGCCCGATCTCTCGACCCGTGCGGCGGCACTCGGCCGTCGGACCTGGCTGTGGTGGGCAGCCGCGGGCCTCGTCTTCTTCGTGTTGACGCGCTACTCGGCCGGTTCACCCGTGTATTCGATCGTTGCGACGGTCCCGTCGAAGTGGATTTGGCACGTGATGCTGTCGCCGATCGTCGGCGCGCTCTTGGTCGCGCCGTTGGCGCTGGCACCGCGCGATCGCGGCGCGATCCGGGGAGCGCTCGCGGCCGCGCCGGTCGCCTGGCTCGGTACGGTCAGCTACGGCGCGTATCTCTGGCATCGCGCGTTGATCCTCAATCATCTCGACGGCGCCGCGTTGAGCACGACCAACCTCTTCACGGCGCTCGCGATGCTCGTCGGGACGTTCGCACTCACGCTCGTCGTCGCCGCGTTCAGTTGGTACGTGATCGAACGGCCCGCGCTCGGGCTTGCCTCGCGGATCGCGCGGCGAGGTCGCGGCCTACACTCCGGTCGTGCGTCGTGAGATCGATTACGCGCTCGCCCGCCGGGCCACGCTCCGCGACTACGAACGCGGAGTCGTCAACCGGCTCGACCTCTGCGACGCACATCCCGAACTCGTCCGCGCCGGGCGCCATCTCGGCGAACCGACCGACGACGAGTGCCCGATCTGTCGGACGGCGGGGCTCAAACGCGTGCTCTACGTGTACGGCGACGCGTTGAAGGCCGCCAACGGCCGCCCGCTGATGGGCGCCGACGAACTCGAACGACTTCGCCAGCGTCACGACGAGTTCGCCTGCTACGTGGTCGAGGTGTGTCTCGACTGCCACTGGAACTACCTCTTGCGCACGTTCCTCGTCGGACGTCGCCACGCCGGTTGACCGAAGGGCCGGGTTGCGTCCGCGAGTCGTGATCGTGTCGCGCTGGCTGCCGGTCCCTCCCGACAACGGCGCGCGGATCCGACGAGACCAGTTGCTCGGAGCGCTCGTCGACGAGTTCGAGATCGACTATGTCGCGCTGCTCGACGACCCGACCGCGACGACGAACGCGAACGCGGCCGTGATCGAGGCGATGGGCGTGCATGTGCACCGCTTTCGCCAACCGGCGTTCCGTCCGCGTTCGCCCGCGGCCGTCGCGGCATGGTTCGGTCCACGGCCGCGGGCAGTCGTCACGACCCACTCGCGGGCGGCCGCGGACTTCATCGGCGAGTTGTGCGCGACCCGTCGCCCGGCGGTCGTGATCGCGGACGAGATCCACACGGCGCACTACGCGATCGGGCGGGCGCGACCGGTGCTCGTCGAGGAGATCCAACTCGCGCACCTCGCCGAAGCGACCGGACTCGGCGCGCGACTCGGCTGGGTGAAGAACCGCGCGTATCACCGTCGGATCCTCGAGCAGGTCGCGGCCGCGACCACGCCATCGGAGCTCGAACGATCGCTCGCGCTGGACATCGCCCCGCGGTCTCGGGTCGAGGTCATCGCCAACGGCGTCGACATCGAACGGCTCCGACCGGCCGACGTGCCCATCGATCCGGATCTGCTGGTCTACGCGGGCAGTCCGCAGTATGCGGCGAACCTCGACGCGATCCGTTGGTTCGCTGGTTCGGTGCTGGGCCAGGTGCGTGCCGTGCGCCCGCGAGCGCGGCTCGTCGTGACGGGCGCGACCGAGGGTGTCTCACTCCCGGAGGCACCCGGGCTCGAGTTCTGCGGGCACGTCGACGATCTAGCCGCGCTGGTACGGCGTGCGGCGTGCAGCGTCGTGCCGTTGCGTCTCGGCGGCGGGACCCGCATCAAGGTGCTCGAGGCGCTCGCGCTCGGGACCCCGGTGGTCGCGACGGCCAAGGGGGTGGAGGGTCTCGGGCTCGAGCGCGGGGTGGAGATCGACGTCGCCGACGACCCCGAAGGGCTGGTCCGTGCGATCACGGCGTTGCTCGACGATCCCCGACGGCGGGCCGACCGCTCGGCCGCCGGCCGGGCAGCCGTGGTCGCGCGCCACTCCTGGACGCCCGTCCGCGATCGCTATCGATCGCTGGTGGGCGAACTGGCGGCGGGCGGCGGCTGACCGGGAGCGGGGCGGAACGGGTACTGGGAGCAGCACGAGACGCACCAGCGCTCGACCGTATCGAGGACCTGCTCGGAGGCAGGGGTGTCCCAAGACTCGGGGACGAGGTACACACGGTGCACCGCGACGAGGTCGTCGTCCGGAGTGGCGCAGTTCTCACACTCGGTTCCCGACACGTTGCCGACTGTACCGGGGGGCCCCGATGGGTTTATCGTTCGGATTGCCGCCGGGAGCCGCTCGTGCCCTGGACGGTGGAGGAGCCGAGATGACCTCGTCGTCGAACCGGTGTCTCACGCCGGTCACCGCGCCCGCCGTCGCGGCCCGCAAGGGCAGTGGCGAACCCCTCGTGATGATCACGGCGTACGACGCCCCGTCGGCCCGGGTGGTCGACGCGTCGGGCGCCGAGATGATCCTCGTCGGCGACTCCGTCGCCATGGTCGTGCTCGGCTACGACGACACGTTGCAGGTGACCGTCGCCGACATGTGCCACCACGTCGCGGCGGTGGCGCGGACGCGCCCGCGAGCGCTCGTCGTCGGCGACATGCCGTGGCTGAGCTACCACGTGTCACGCGAAGACACGGTGCGCAACGCCGCGGCGCTCGTACGCGCCGGCGCGGGATGCGTGAAGCTCGAGGGCGGCGCCAAGCGCAGCGAGGCGATCCACGCGATCCTCGACCTCGAGATCCCGGTGATGGGCCACATCGGGCTCACGCCCCAATCGGTGCACGCGCTCGGCGGGTTCCGAGTGCAGGGCAAGCAACTCGACGCGGCCCGAGCGATCGTCGACGACGCGATCGCGCTCGCCGAGGCCGGGTGCTTCGCGATCGTGCTCGAGGCGGTCCCCGACGGGGTCGCCCGCATGGTCACCGACTCGGTGCCGGTCCCCACGATCGGCATCGGTGCGGGGCGTCACTGCGACGGCCAGGTCCTCGTGTGGCACGACCTGCTCGGCTTCGGTGCCCCCGACCGCAAGCAGCCGAAGTTCGTCCGGCGCTACGCCGAGCTCGAACTCGACGCCACGAAGGCCGTGGAGCGGTTCGTCGCCGACGTTCGCGAGGGACGGTTCCCGAGCAGCGCGGAGACGTACCACATGGCCGACCAGATGGCCGAGGGACTCGGGCTCTACGGCGCGTCGGAGCCGGCCAACGCGTGAGGCGCCGCCGCTTCGCCGCGACCGTGGTCGCGAGCGCGCTGGCGGCCGGCGCCGGGCTGTTCGGAGCGTGCACCGCCGACGAGGCCGGCGAGGCCTCCGGGATCGGAGACGTCCTCGCCGGAGCGCGTCCGGCGGTGGCCCCGTTCGTCGGGCTCGGCGAAGCGCGGATCGCTGTCGGAGGCCGCTGCCGGAGGGTGGCGATCGCCGATGCCGACGACGAGCGGGCCCGGGGCCTCATGGAACTCACCGACCTCGCGCCCTACGACGGGATGCTGTTCGCCTGGGAAGGCGACACCGACTCGGCCTTCACGATGTTCCAGACCGACCTGACCCTCGACATCGCCTGGTACGACTCGGCCGGCCGGCCCGTCGATTCCGCGCGCATGGTGCCGTGCCCCGAGCGCGATCTGGCCAAGTGCCCGCGGTATCGGAGTTCCGGTCGGTACCGGTACGCGCTCGAGGGCGCGGGCGGGTCCCTCGATGCGGGGGCGCTCGGAGCGTGCGGCTGAGCGGGGCCACGGCGCGAGTGTCGTCGCCCCTGTGTACGGTTCGCAGCGATAGGTCCAACGTCGAGGTGAGGCTGCCGGGCGGGTCCTGGTAGCGTGCACCGCTCGCTCCGGTCACGACCGCGGCGACACAATTCCCATCCACCTACCTGCCCCGACCTCCGCGAGTCGTCTCGACCCGTGGCCCAGGGGCCCGCCGGGAGGCCCGGCGGTCCGAAGGAGGAGGCCCATGCGGGCCTATGAAGTCATGGTCATCCTCGACGCGGACCTGGAAGAGGAGACAGTCCGGTCCAACGTCGAGAAGTGGCTCCAGTTGATCGAGTCGAAGGGCGCCCAGCGCGGCCACGTCGACTTCTGGGGCAAGCGCCGCTTCGCGTACGAACTCGACCACCGCTGGGAGGGCATCTACGTCGTCCTCCAGGCGAAGGCCGAGCCCGTCGCCATGGCCGAGCTGCACCGGGTGCTCTCCCTCGCAGACGACGTCATCCGCCACAAGGTGTTGCGCATTCCCGAGTCGGTCTACGGACCGCCGAAGGCGGCCAGCACCTCGGCGGAAGCCTAGGGAGAAGAAGACATATGGCGAACAACCTCAACAACATCACGGTCGTGGGCAACGTGACCCGCGACCCGGAGATGCGCTATACGCCGAGCGGCGTTTCCCAGGTCACGTTGGGCCTGGCGGTCAACCGCTCGTGGCGCAACCAGCAGACCAACGAGTGGGAAGAGCGCACCAGCTTCTTCGACGTCGTCTGTTGGCGTGAGCTCGCCGACAATGTCGGCGCTTCGATCAAGAAGGGCTCCCGCGTGCTCGTCACCGGTCGACTCGAGCAGCGCAGCTGGGAGACCGACCAGGGCGAGAAGCGCTACAAGATCGAGATCATCGCCGACGAGGTCGGACCGAGCCTGCGGTTCGCGACCGCCGACGTGCACCGCACCGAACGCCGCGGTCCCGACGACGGTCCCGGTGGTGGCGGGCCCCGTGGTGGTGGCCAGGGCGGCGGCCAGGGTGGCGCAACGGCTCCGGCGGGCAACGCCGGCGGCTACGACGATTTGGGCGAAGAGCCTTTCTAGCGAGGGAAGACATGGCGAGAGAACGACGCAAGCCCGCGCCCGCCGACAAGCGACGCGTGCCCAAGAAGAAGACCTCGATCCTCGTGAACGAGAAGGTCGACTACATCGATTACAAGGACATCAACCTGCTGCGGCGGTTCATGTCCGAGCGGGCCAAGATCCGGGCTCGGCGCGTCACCGGCAATGACCAGCAGCAGCAGGCCGCGGTTGCCCGCGCGATCAAGGTCGCCCGCGAGATGGCGTTGCTGCCCTACAGCGTTCGACAGGTCACGCAACGCTCGAAGGGCAAGCGTGGCGACCGTGGCGATCGCGGGGATCGTGGTGAGTTGCGGATCGACAACCAGATGCCGATTCCGCCGTCGGACCGCGAGTCGAGCGGGTCCGAGCGCGAGATCGATGCCACCGACGCGGCCGAGCTCGTGACGAGCGAAGGTGACGGCGGCGAAGCCTTGGCGGCGGTCGGTGCCGAGGGCCCCGAGGGAGGTGACGAGTCGTGAAGATCGTGCTGCGTGACGACGTCGAGAACCTCGGAGCCAAAGGCGACCTCGTGGAGGTCGCCGACGGCTACGCCCGCAACTACCTCGTGCCGCGCGGCCTCGCCATCACCGCGAACAGAGGTGTGGTCAAGCAGGCCGAAGCGATGCGCCGCAACCGCGACGCTCGCGACCGGCGGCTGCGCGAAGGTGCCCAAGAGCTCGCGGCCCGCTTCGCCGGGCTCACCGTCGAGGTCGAGGCGCGCGCCGGCGAGGCCGGCAAGCTGTTCGGATCGGTCACCAACGCCGAGGTCGCCGAAGCCATCGGCGCTCAGCTCGCGATCGAGGTCGACAAGCGGACGGTCGAGCTCGCCGAGCCGATCAAGGAGCTCGGCGAGTACGAGGTCGTGGTCCGCCTGCATTCCGGTGTGACCCCCGCGGTGAAGGTCGTCGTCGTCGCTCGGTGACGCCTTCGATCCACAGCTTGTGAACAAGTCGATTCGGGCGGCCCCGGGCCGCCCGACTCGCGCGCTGCGCGCGGGCGCGACCCCGGGGTCACGGCTCGGGCAGGCGACACGATCACGGCGCGTGACCGTCGCGCGGGGTGGGCAGAGTGTGTGGATGACGGTCGAGTTCTCCACACGGAATCCACAGGTCATGCACCGAAGAAACCGGAGTTTCACCACTATCGACTCACAGGCCGGGCGTGATTCGATGCGTTCCCGTTCCGGTGTGGGGGGCAACTAGTGGTCCAATTCTTCGACGAGGCACGACGAGCGGCCCCTCCGGGA
The DNA here is from genome assembly GCA_005779345.1 of Actinomycetota bacterium. Classification (GTDB taxonomy): domain Bacteria; phylum Actinomycetota; class Acidimicrobiia; order IMCC26256; family PALSA-610; genus SXJQ01. Next base: position 4,271 of record SXJQ01000266.1, on the reverse strand, counting down.
GGCCGGATTCCGCCGCACAACGTCGAAGCCGAGGAATCGTTGCTCGGGGCGATGATGCTCTCGCGCGATGCGATCATGGCTGCGGTCGAGGCGCACGTCGAGCCGCACGACTTCTACAAGCCTGCACACGGCCACATCTTCGAAGCGGGTTTCGATCTGCACGCCCGCGGCGAACCCGTCGATCCGATCACGGTCGCCGAGGAGTTGCGCCGCCGCCAACTGCTCGACGCGATCGGGGGTCGGTCGGCGCTGCTGCGGATCCAGACCGCGACGCCGGCCTCGGCCAACGCGGCGTACTACGCCCAGATCGTCAGCGAACTGTCGCTGTTGCGGCGCCTGATCGCGGTCGCCGGCGACATCGCGGAGATGGGCTACAACGGCGACGAGGAAGTGACGGTGACCCTCGACCGCGCCGAGGCGATGGTCTTCGAGGTCGCCGAACACAAGGTCAGCGACTCGCTCACCCAGCTCTACCCGTCGCTCGAAGCGACGATGGATCAACTCGAGCAGCTCTACGACCGCGACTCCCACCTCACGGGCGTGCCGACCGGGTTCCGAGACCTCGACGAGATCCTGCTCGGTCTGCAGCCGTCGAACCTGATCGTCCTCGCCGCCCGCCCCGGGCAGGGCAAGACGAGCATGGCGCTCGGCGCCGCGCTCCACGTCGCGCTCGAGGCACGCAAGCCCGTCATGTTCTTCTCGATGGAGATGGGCCACCTCGAGCTCACCAAGCGGCTGCTCGCGTCGGAGGCGCGGATCGACTCGCGTGCACTCCAGACCGGGCGCATCGCCGAGGCCGAATGGCCCAAGCTCAACCAGGCGGTGGGGCGGCTCGCCGAAGCGCCGTTCTTCATCGACGACAACCCGCACTGCACAGTGATGGAGATGCGCGCGAAGGCCCGACGCACCAAGGCGCGCTACGGCGACCTCGGGCTGATCGTCGTCGACTACCTCCAGCTGATGGGGTCGAGCAAGAAGGTCGAGAGCCGCCAGGTCGAGGTGTCCGAGCTGTCCCGCGGGCTCAAGATCCTCGCTCGCGAACTCGATGTCCCCGTCGTCTGCCTGAGCCAGCTCAACCGCCAGGTCGAGTACCGCACCGACAAACGACCGATGCTCGCCGACCTTCGCGAAAGCGGTTGCCTGGTCGCGTCCACGCGCGTTGTGCGCTCGGACGACAACACCGAGGTCACACTCGGCGAGTTGGTTGCCTCGGGTGAGACCGACGTACCGGTGTGGACGCTCGACGAGCACTTCCGGTTGGTCCCGGGCGTGATGACGCATGCGTTCCCGAGCGGGACGAAGGAGACCTTCGAGCTGCGATTCGCGTCGGGTCGCCGCGTCGAGGCGAGCGCCAATCACCCATTCCTGACCGTGCAGGGCTGGCGGCCGGTCGAGGCGCTGGTGCGCGGCGATCGTCTGGCGGCGGCGCGGCGTCTGCCCGAGACCTCGCTGAGCTCCGCACTGGACGACGACGAACTGGTCCTGCTCGCGCACCTGATCGGCGACGGCTGCACACTGGCTCGGCACGCGCTGCAATACACGACGATCGACCTGCGAAACGCCGAGGCCGTTGTCGATGCCGCTCGCCGACGCTTCGCCGTGCGTCCTCGTGTCCGATCCGAGCGCACTTGGTTCCAGGTCTACCTGTCGGCGACGGAGCGGTTGACGACCGGTCGACGCAATCCAATCGCCGCCTGGCTCGACACACACGGAGCGTTCGATCTCCGGGCATGGGAGAAGCGCATTCCGCGCGGGGTCTTCGGGTGCGATGAACGACAGTTGCGCCTCTTCGTGCGCCACCTCTGGGCGACCGACGGCAGCATCACGCAGTCGCAGTCGGGCAGCGTTCGCATCTACTACTCGACGACGAGTTCGCAACTCGCCACGGACCTCCAGTCGATACTGCTGCGCCTCGACTTGCGCGCGCGAATCCGAGTCGTCGACTCCAAACGCGGACGACCGGGGTACACGGTCGACATCACAGGTCGCGACGATCAGGTTCGATTCCTGAGCGAAATAGGGTCCCACGGCAGTCGGGGCGACATCGCCGAGGAACTGGTCGAGTACCTCGAGTCGGTGCGACCCAATCCGAACGTCGACACGATCCCGGCTGCGATATGGGAACACGTCCGATTCAAGGTCATGCCCGAGCTCGGAGTCAGCGCGCGCGAACTCGCCCGGCGCCTCGACATGCAGTACTGCGGCTCGAGTCTCTACAAGAACTCGATCGGACGGGACCGGATGCAGCGACTGGCCCGAGCGCTCCCCGACACCTTGCTCGGCGACCTGGCGGATTCGGATGTCTTCTGGGACGAACTCGTCGAGGTACGGCCGAGCGGCCAACAGCCGGTCTTCGACGCGACGGTGCTCGGTACGCACAACTTCCTGGCGAACGGGGTCGTCGCGCACAACAGCATCGAGCAGGACGCGGACGTCGTGCTGTTCATCTATCGCGACGAGTACTACAACCCGGAGTCGGAGCATCGCGGCACGGCCGAGGTGATCGTTGCCAAGCATCGTTCGGGCCCGACCGGCGTCGCGCGACTGGCGTTCCTCGATCGCTACACGAAGTTCGCCAACATGGCGCGGGAGTGAACGCGGTGCCGCGCAGCAGTGAAGCGGCGTGAGCCCGGCGCTCGCCCCGGAGGCGCGCGACGGCGTGGTGCGCCTCGACCGCCACGCTGCGATCGCCGGCATCGGCCAGACGTCGTTCGCCAAGGATCAGGGCCGGACCGAACTCGACCTGGCCTGCGAGGCCGTGCTGGCGGCGTGCACCGACGCCGGACTCGATCCCGGAGCGATCGACGGCGTCACGAGCTTCCACGTCGAACAGGTCGACGAGGTCGACCTCGCACAGACGCTCGGGTTCGATCGGTTGCGGTTCATGGCACGCACGCCGTCGGGCGGGGGCGGCGCGGCGAGCGTCGTGGGGCTCGCCGCGCTCGCGGTCGCGTCGGGCGCAGCCACGGCGGTCGTGGCGTTCCGTGCACGCAACCGATCGAAGGCCGCGGCGTACGGCGCGGATCCCAACCAGGGCGGGCGGCCGTGGGCCAAGGCCGGCGAAGAACTCGCAGGGCACCAACAGTGGCACCACCCGTTCGGGGTCGCCGCGCCGGCGCAGGAGATGGCGCTGCTCGCACGCCGGCACATGCACGTGTTCGGAACGCGCGCCGAGCAGTTCGGCATGCAGGCGGTCGCGCAACGATTCCACGCGAGCCGCAATCCCGCGGCGATCCTGCGGACGCCGATCACGCTCGACGACTGGGCGGCGTCGCGTCCGATCGCCGAACCGATCCGCCTGTTCGATTGTTCGTTGGAGCACGACGGCGCAGTCGCGGTGCTGGTCACGACCCGGGATCGGGCGCGCGACCTGCGCCAGCCGCTCGTGGAGGTGCTCGCGCACGGGCAGTGCGACGGCCCCATCCACGTCGACCTCGCACAGTTCTTCGCCACGACGGCGTTCTACGGCGAGCGCGTCGCGGGTGCGCTCGCGATGGCACCGCACTTGTTCGGGGTCGCGGGGATCACGCCGTCCGACGTCGACACCGCGATGATCTTCGACCACTTCACGATGGCCGTGCCGATCTCGCTCGAGCAATACGGGTTCTGCGATCTCGGCGCGGGCGGCGCCTTCGTCGAGTCGGGCGCGACGCGCTGGCCCGACGGCGCCTTGCCGGTCAACACGCACGGCGGCAGCAACGGCGAGGCGTTCGTGCACGGCCTGAACCACGTTCCCGAGGCGGTGCGCCAACTCCGCTCCAGCGCGGTGAATCAGGTCGACGGTGCTCGGCACGCGTTCGTGTGCGGATCGATCACCGATCCGTCGGGGGCGATCCTGTTGCGTCGAGGTGACGGGTGAGCGCGCCCCGGCCCCGGCCCGCCGCCGTCGGCGCGGCCGAACGGTTCTGGTCCGCGGTCGCCGCAGGCGAGGTCCGGCTGCAACGCTGCCGCGCGTGCGGTGCCTACCGGCACCCACCGCGGCCGGTGTGCCCGGAGTGCCGGAGTGGTGCCGACGAATGGGTTCCGGCGTCGGGCGGCGGCGAGGTGTGGTCGTTCACGATCTGTCATCCGCCGGTGTTGGCGGCGTTCGCGGCGCGCGTTCCCTATGCGGCGGTCGTGGTGCGTCTCGACGAAGGCGTGTTCATGGTGAGCAATGTCGTCGACGCCCCGCCCGACGGAATCGAAATCGGCGCGCGGGTCACGATCGAGTGCGTCGCGGTCGACGAAGGTCTGGTGCTTCCCCAGTTCCGCCTCGCCCTCCCCAGCTGAGG
>SXJQ01000265.1 GCA_005779345.1 Actinomycetota bacterium | reverse complement strand
GGGGGTTGGGGCGGGTCGGGCCAGGCGTCGGCGCGGGCGAGTTGGTCGAGCACCGCTTCGGTGTCGGCTCCGAAGCGGCGTCCGGCGTGGCGAATGCGCGCCGGGGTGACCCCGAGCCGCGCGACCGGCCCCGCCATGACCACACCATCGGTCTCGCCGAACAGTCCGCGCGCCCGGGCATGGGGATCGGCGAGCAACTCACGCATCGTCAGCACCGGTCCGATCGCCGCCTCGGCCGCCTCGAACGCGGCGATCACGTCCGTCGACGACCGGGCCGCGATCCACTCGGCCGCCATCGCGTCGAGTTCGTCGCGGTGCGCGACACGATCGGCGAACGAAGCGAACCTCGGGTCGTCGGCAACGCCGAGCAACTCCAACACGCGACCGGCCACCGACTCCGCCGAGGCGCTCACGGCGACCCACTTGCCGTCGGCGCAGCGATACGTGCCGCGCGGCACCGAGTACGGGATGCCGCTCCCGAGTCGGGGTTGGTCGTAGTCGAGGTGCGCGGCCGCGCTCACGAGCGGCCCCATGAGTTGCACCATCGACTCCAACAGGTTCACGTCGATGACCTGCCCATCGCCCGTGCGATCACGATGGTGGATCGCGACCATCACCGCGAACGCGCCGACCAACGCGGTCACCTCGTCGGTGAGCGCGATCGGCGGGAGGAGTGGTGCACCGCCGGGCTCGCCGTTGATCGCCGCGAATCCGCTCATGGCCTCGGCGATCGTCGCGAACCCCGGCTTCGCCGCGTACGGACCGTCTTGTCCGAATCCCGAGACGCGCAGGACCACCAACCGACGGTTCGCGGCCAGCAGCACGTCGGGCCCGACGCCGAGCCGTTCGAGCGTGCCCGGTCGACCGTTCTCGATCAACACGTCGGCGTGCGCGGCGAGCCGCAACAGCGCGTCGTGGCCCGCGTCGGACTTGAGGTCGAGCGTGACGCATCGCTTGTTGCGCCCGAGCAGCTTCCACGCGTAGGAGTCGCCACCCTCGGGCGGGAACCAGGTCATGCGTCGCGTCCCGTCACCGCCGGGCGCTTCGACCTTGATCACGTCGGCACAGAAATCGGCAAGGTGTCGCGCCGCGCCCGGGCCGGCGAAAACGGTCGCGAGATCGAGGACCTTGAGCCCGGCGAGCGCCTCGGGCGGCACCGACGCGCTCACACGGTCTGCACGAAGCAGCGATCACCGATCGCGCCGAGTGCGTAGTCGCGATACAGCCCGGCGAACATCGCGCGGGTCGCTTCCGTCCACGCCATCGCCGCGGGTGCCGATGTGCGGCGCACGATCTGGACGTATCCGCCCTCGTACACCGAGTACTGCGCCCAGGCCCCCGGGTAGTCCTTGACACAAGCGATCTCGACCGTCGGGACACCGCGCGCCGACTCGAAGCGACGGACCCGGTTGCGGTGTGTGTGCCCGGCGAAATACCCCTGCACCGACTCGTGACGGCGGAACACGGCGCCCAACGCCTCGGAGTCGGCAGGGTTGATCCCGAAGTAGTTGTCCTTGCGCTCGTCGAGTTCGGGTGCCCAGAGGTGGTGGTGACCGAACACGAGCACCGGGCTCGTGGCCTCGGCGGCGACATCGTGGAGCCAGTCGAGCTGGGCGGTCGTGACCATGCCCTTCTCCGACCCGGCGCGCACGGTGTCGATCACGGCGAGCACCGCGCCGGGCAGCGTCACCGCGAACGGCGCGCGATCGGAGGCGATCGTGTGCGTCGTCATCGCGTCGTGGTTGCCGCGCACGTGATGGAGCCGATCGCCCAGCCGGCCGTACGCGCGGAGGAACGCGTCGTACTCCTCCTCCGTGCCGCGATCAGTGAGGTCGCCCTTCACGATCACGGCGTCGAAATCGGCCGCGAGCATCTCGTCGATCACCGATCGGTTCATCACCTCCGGGTACGGCTCGTCGCCCGGCGCCGCGCGGAACACCGGGCCGAGTTCGTCGGGAGTGCCGAGCTTGCCGCATTCCGTCTCGCCGAAGTGCACGTCGTTCGCGGTGGCGAACGTCGCGAGCAACCGACCGGAAGGCCGCGCCAGCGTCGTGACGGTCGCGGGCAGCAACTCGGTCGGGGGCGTTCCCTCGACGTGGAGCGAGTACTCGCGGCCTGGCTCGAGATCCGCGACCCGCACGTGGTGATACGGACCGTCGGACACGACTTCGTGGTCGCCGACGACGGTGGTGACGCTGCCGGGTTCGTCGGCGCGAAACGTCACGACGACCTCGTCGGGTCCGACCGAGAACAGCTCCGCGTCGTGGATCACGCGCCAACTCTAGGGGCGCCGAGCGGGATCGATCAGGCGCGGGAACGACGCGGCAGGCGACCCGACAGCCGCCAGGGGCCACGCGACAACCCGGCGCGTTGCGCGCTGCGCCGGGAGGCGTCGACCCAGACGTGCAGTGTGTCGTCGCCCGGAGCGACGCCCGACGCTCCCGCGACGCGCTCCTGTTCGAGCAGCGTGACGACGGCCGCGATCGCTGCGGCCTCGTCGTCGGTCGGAGTCGGGTCGACCTGCATGTCGCCCGGCCTACAGCGGACCGTTGCCGTGTTTGCGCGACGGCAACTGCTCCCGCTTGGTGCGCAATACGTGGAGCGATCGGGCCAGGATCTTGCGGGTATCGCGCGGATCGATCACGTCATCGACGTAGCCCCGCTCGGCGGCGTGGTACGGGTTCGCGAACCGTTCGGTGTACTCGTCGAGCAACTCCGAACGGCGGGCGACCGGGTCGTCGGCCGACTCGAGCTCGCGGCGGTAGAGGATGTTGACGGCACCGTCGCCGCCCATCACGGCGATCTCGGCCGACGGCCAGGCGAACGCGAGATCGGCGCCGATCGACTTGGAGTTCATGACGACGTACGCACCGCCGTAGCCCTTGCGGGTGATGATCTGGATGCGCGGCACCGTCGCCTCGCAGTAGGCGTAGAGCAGCTTGGCGCCGTGGCGGATGATCCCGCCGTGCTCCTGGTTGGTGCCCGGCAAGAACCCGGGGACGTCGACGAACGTCACGAGCGGGATGTTGAATGCGTCACAGGTGCGCACGAACCGCGCCGCCTTCTCCGACGCGTCGATGTCGAGGCAGCCGGCGAGCACCTGCGGCTGATTGCCGACGATGCCGACGACGTGACCGTCGACGCGCGCGAAACCGCAGACGATGTTCATGGCCCAGTACGGGAAGGTCTCGTAGAACTCGCCGTCGTCGACGACGTCTTGGATGACCTTCTTCATGTCGTACGCCTTGTTCGGCGAGTCGGGAATGAGCCCGAGCAAGTGATCGCACGACCGTTCGGGGTCGTCGGTCGGCTCGAAGTAGGGCGGGTCCTCGAGGTTGTTCGACGGCAGGAACGAGAGCAGGTAGCGCACCTGGTCGATGCAGCTCTCCTCGTCGTCGGCGACGAACGTCGCGACACCGCTCTTCGTGCCGTGCGTCATCGCGCCGCCGAGGTCCTGCTGGCTGACGTCTTCGCCCGTCACCGTCTTCACGACGTC
>SXJQ01000264.1 GCA_005779345.1 Actinomycetota bacterium | reverse complement strand
GTCGGGCACAGGGGGTCGCGACGAACCTTGAAGTTGCGGAAGCTCTGCTCGAGCGCGTCGTAGGCGAGGAGGCGGCCGATGAGCGGCTCGCCGAGACCGAGCAACAGCTTGATCGTCTCGAGTGCCTGGATCGATCCGACGATCCCGGGCAGCACGCCGAGCACTCCCGCCTCGGCGCAACTCGGCGCGAGTTCGGGCGGCGGCGGTTCGGGGAGCAAGCAGCGATAGCACGGGCCGTCGTAGGGCTTGAACACGGTGACCTGCCCCTCGAAGCGGAAGATCGAGCCGTGCACGACGGGGATCTTCTTCAGCAAGGCGGCGTCGTTGAGCAGATACCGGGTGGGGAAGTTGTCGGTGCCGTCGACGATGACGTCGTAGCCGTCGATGATGTCGAGGATGTTGTCGGCGCCGAAGCGCACGTCGTAGGTGACCACGTCGACATCGGGGTTGAGGCCGGTGATCGTGGCCTTGGCGCTGTCGACCTTGCGGTGCCCGATGCGCTCCATGTTGTGCAGGATCTGGCGTTGCAGGTTCGAAGCATCGACGACGTCCATGTCGACGACACCGAGCGTGCCGACACCCGCCGCCGCGAGGTAGAGCGCGCTCGGCGAACCGAGGCCGCCCGCGCCGAGCATGAGCACCTTGCTCTCGAGCAGCTTCTGCTGGCCCGCCTCGCCGACCTCGGGCAGGAGGATGTGGCGGTGGTAGCGGTTGCGCTGCTCGGGGTCGAGTACCGCCGGCGTGATCCAGGCCCGGCCCTCGTTCTTCCAACGACCGAAGCCGCCGGCCATCGAGATCACGTTGGAGTAGCCGAGATCCTGGAGCGTCTTCGCGGCGAAGGCCGATCGCACGCCGCCCGCGCAGTAGACGACGACTTCGGCGTCGCGGTCGACGAGCTTGTTCTCGACCTGGCTCTCGAGGTGCCCGCGGGGGATGAACACCGCGCCGGGGATCATCCCCTGCTCGTACTCGTCGAGTTCGCGTACGTCGAGAAAGGTCGCCTGGCCGACCCGCTCCTCGGCGTCGACGGGCTCGATCTCGCGGATCTCGGACTTCGTGGTGGCGAGCAGCTCGCGAAAGCTCGGCATCGGGGCACTCCCGGACAGGGCTGGAACGGACGAGGGTTCGGGGGGTCGGGGGGCCGGGGCATCGGACCCGACCGGTCCCGAAACCCTACCTCAAAGGTCGGAAATTGCCAACCACCGAGCCGCCCAGGTCCTGATCCGCTCAGGTCCCGACCCACTCGAAACGGGTCGGGTCGGGTGCCAGCCAGTTGCCGCCCCAAGTGAACCCGGCGGCCGCGAACGCCTCGACGAGTCCGGCGTCGGCGACCGGGCGCCCACCCTTGACCGGGGCCGCGACGGCGAGCGCGCTCGCGATGCCCCAGGAGTGGCGCGACGGTCCGAGCCCGGGCTCGGACTCGCGCGGATCGAAGCAGATCGCCTCGGTGCCTCGGAGTTGCGCGGCGGTGTCGGCGGGCAACGCTTCGAGCGCTCGGGTGAGTGGCTCGCGCAACGCGCGGTGGCACGTGACCTCGCCGACGAGCGGCAACGCGTACGTCTCGATCTCGGCCGCCACGAAGCCGTCGTCGAGGTCGAGCGCCGCGCTGCCGGGCACCGACCGGACGACGAACTCACCGAAGTCGCGCTTGACCCAGGACTGCGGCAGCACCGCGTCGCCGTGCCGCAGCAGTCGCGTCTCGCCGGGTGCACGGAAGCGGACGGCGACGGCGGGGTCGAGCAGTGAACGGATCTCGGCCTCGACCGCGAGACGCGCTCCCGAGTAGGCGACGAGCACGAACCGCTCGGTGGCGACCCGAGGACGCGCGCCGCGGGAGACGACGACCTCGGCCGCGCCGACGAGCGCGTCGTCGACGACCGCAACGATGCGCAGGCGCCGGCCGTCGATCGTGATGCTGTCACCGGCGCCGAGCGCGCGCAGCACAGACGATGTACGGCCGAGGACCGCTTCGTCGTCGCTCAGCGTGCGGATGATCCGGTCGGTGGGTTCGGGCACGAAGTCGGCGTAGCTCGCGGGGTCGATCGCGAGGACATCGAGGTCGACCACCCCGCCGTCCGCGGTCGCGGCGTCGCCGGAGTCGATGTCGGGGTCGGGGTCGAGGTCGACGTGGTCACCGTCGACGACAGTCGTGCGTTCGACGGCGTCGATCTCGGCGAGGCGGCCGGCGAAGCCGTCGGGCAGGCCGCCGGCCGTCCACACCAGCAGGGGTGCGGTCGCGTCGGGGACGACGGGGAACGACACCGTGCCCGTCGAGATCGGCTCCGGCCCGTCGTCGATCGCGAGCCAGGTCCCGCCGGCCGCGAGCGCGATCACGGCCGCGGCGATGCCGGCGACCGCGACACGACCAGGGCGCGCGCGGCCCGAGTGCGCGCGACCCGAGGCGCGCTCGATCGTCGCGGGCACGTACCGCGTTGTGGGCGCGGTGTCGCGCAGCGCGTCGCGGACGCGCCTGCTCGCCGCCGCGAACGCCTGGCACCGAGCGCAGGTCGCCAGGTGCTCGCGTGCCGCGGCGGTCGGTTCTGCCGACGGGTCGTCGAACTGTGCCGACCACGAACGCTGTGCGGCGCTACAGCGCATCGTCGTCACCTTCGGGACCGAACCAGCGAGCGACCCGGCGCCGCGCGTTGAACACGCGACTCTTCACGGTTCCGGCCGGCACACCCAACACCGCGGCCGCCTCGTCGTAGCTCAACCCGACCACCTCGATGAGCAACAACGGTTCGCGGAGTCGTGGCGGCAACGAAGCGAGCGCGGCGCGGACCTCGGCGCGTGCGTGCGGATCGGTTGCCGCGGCCGGTGGGGCCGCGCGCGCCGCGAGCCGACCGCGCCGATCACGCGCGCGGATCGCGTCGATCCCCGCGTTGCGGGCGATCTGCACGAGCCAGGTCGTGAAGCGGCCCTCGAACTCGTACCGCGCCAGGTTCGCGTGACAGCGGACGAACGTCTCCTGGGCGACGTCTTCGGCGAGGGCCGCATCGCGCACGAGGTGATCCACGTAGCGGACGACGGGCGGACGCAGCGATCGCACGATCTCCTCGAACGCATCGACATCGCCGTCACGCGCGCGGCGCACGAGCGCTGGATCGGGTTCGTGCACGCAGGCTCCCCGAGGCCGCAGCCTCCTCGTCGACGCTCAGCAGGCACACTTGTACGCGCCGCTCGCGGGGATTGCAACCGCAGGGTCGGCCCCGGCACCCGCGACGGGGAGTGGCCAGTCGCCGATCGTGACACCGTCGGGCGACAACCGCGAAACGTTCGCCGCGGTCACCACGTACAACACCGTGCCGCTGCGGTCGACCTTCAGCCCCGTGATGGCACTCGGGAGCTGTCGGCGATCCAAGACATCGAGCGTCGTGGTGTCGAGCCGCAGCAGCTCCCGATTCATGCCGAGGTAGAGCACGTCGTCGCTCGCCGCGGCGGTCGGCACACTGTCGACGGGCGCGCCGGGGTCGATCGTCGTGGCGGCCAGCACCTCGAGCGAATCGGTGTCGATCGCGGTGAGCGCGCCGGTCAGGCGATCGGCGACGAGCAACCGCGTACCGTCGGGCGTCAGCGTCAGCGCCGGTTCGCTCCACTGCTCGGGGCTCGTGCCGAACGGCGCTTCGAGGTCGATGCAGTAGGCCCAACCATGATCGAGATCGAGCACGTGCACGAACGCGTAGTAACTCCCCTCGTTTTCGTGGACTCCTTCGGGCGAGGCGTAGTACGTGTAGAGGAAGCGGCCGTCGGGCGACGCGACCTGGGTGCGCGCGTATCCCGCCATCCGCTCACGCGGGCCCTGATCGGGATGATGACCGGGCTGGTCGGGGACCGCGCGCATCTCGCCGCTCGCGAGGTCGACGAGCCGAACCGCGTAGTGGTCGGGCTGTTCGGCGGGGAGGTACTCGACGACGACGAGTGAACGCCCGTCGGTCGTGAAGGCCTCGGGGTCGACATTGCCGGCGATCGTCAGCGTTCGCGTCCCGTCGGTGTCGGCGACGACGACCTCGGTCGAGGTGCGCGGGTCGCTCGGTGTGAGCAACTCGCCGTCGACGAGCGCGACGAGGCGCGCGCCGGGCGCGACCACGCGGACGCGGCGATCGGCCGAGACCGGGTGCGTCCACATCGGCTCACCGGTCGCTGGATCGACGGCGACGACCTGGCGGCCGACGACCTGCGCGATCGCGCTGCGGTCGGGCGCTGCCATGCCCGCGAGACCTCGGTAGCTCACCGACCCGTCCGACGTGTGGAGCGCGACGACCTCCGCGCGCCCGGACAGGAAGAGCAGCGGGTCGACTCCCACGACCCCGGCCGACGACGTCGTCGCGGCCTCATCGGCCTGGTCGCCCGACGCGGCGATTCCCGACCCGCGCGAGGCGCCGCATGCTGCGCCGAACACCGCGACGGCGACGGCCCCGGCGACGACGCGGGCGAACGTGGTTGTGGCACGACGCGACATGTGAACCTCCCGGTGGCTTCGGGACTGACACGCCTCCCGAGGCCACCGGGTTCAGAAGTTCTCGGAGCGGCTGGCGCCGGGCCGGCCTCCGTCGTTCAGGGACTCGGGTCGGGATCGCCGAGGGGGCCGGTCCCCGCGCCCTCGGGGGCTTCGTCGACGCTCACGAGTTCCTCGCGGCCGCTGCCGCCCGACACCTTGAGGGCCAACACCATGCCGACGTCGGCGACGTAGAGCTTGTACTCCTGCACGTCGGGCTCGAGCGGGACGAGGTCCTTGGTGAGCACCGCGCCGTCGAACTGGCCGTACGCGGTCTCGACCATCTCGTCGGTGCCGAGCACTTCGGCCCGGTCCTCGGCGTGACCCTCGTAGTACTCCTGGCGGTACGCCATTCCCGCCTGTGGATTCGCGGGCATGATCACTCCCGGGATCGCGCCGTCGACGCCGGCCTCCCACGAACCTTCCTTCGTGACGACCTCGCCGTTCTCGAACTCGGCGGTGTCCTCACCCAGGTACCAGACGTTGCCGTCGACATCTTGTGCATACCAGTCGAGCGTGTCCTCGATGATCTCGCCGTCCAGCGTCACGGTGTCGCGAACGACCCGCGCGGTGATGCCGTTGGCGAGCCGTTTCGTGTCGTGCGTCGCGATGACCACGACCTCTTGGACCGTGCCGTCGGGCTCGACCTCTTCGTACGTCCAGCGCCGCCCGGGCTCCATCGGGAAGTACGGGTTCGTGATGTCCGCGGAGAAGTCGGCCGGGTCGAGTTCCATCGGTTCGGAGCCCTGGGGGAGATCGAACGTGGATGAACTCGCGGCGGGCCTGTCGTCGCCGGAGTCGCCGCACGCTGCGAGCACGGCGACGGCGGTGAGCGCGGCGACGCTCTTCAGCAGGGGGGAAAACGAAACTGTGCGCATGGTGGCTCCTCGTCGTGGCCCATCCGGACCGCAGAACACCAGGATGCCCGTTCGACGCTGACGCCTTGCTGAACGGCGCCGACCCGAGCGCGGGGCTCAGGGGCTTGCGAGTCGTGCCGCGATGACGGTGAGCAGTTCGCCGAGCGGATCGCGCAGCACGGCGTCGGCCACGTCGTCGAACGGCGTCGGCTCCGCGTTGGCGACGACGAGGCGCGCACCCGCGCGGCGCGCGAGGTCGGGGAGGGCGGCGGCCGGATAGACGCCGAGCGAGGTGCCGAGCGCGACGAACAGGTCG
>SXJQ01000263.1 GCA_005779345.1 Actinomycetota bacterium | reverse complement strand
CTACCAGACTGCTCCACCCCGCGGCGTGGAAGCCACCCTACACGGTGCGCCGGGGTCCGCCAAGATGCGGCGGCTGCCTGCGCAGCGCCTCGCCGCGCGATCAGCCGCCCTCGATGCGGAGCGCCGGCCCGATCCGCGACGCCTCGCCGAAGAACAGCGCGCCGACCTGTGGCAGCTCGAGGAGCTGGGTCGGGCTCGGCGTCCACGCGCTCGCGTGCCCGCCCGCCAGGTCGACGAGCGTCGTGTTGACGAGCAGCCACTTGCGGTCGGTCGACACCTGACACAGGTGCTCCCGTTGGATCGGCGAGCCGACCCCGAGGACCTCCGAGCTGTCGGTCGCGATGTCGTAGCGCACGACCACGCGCTGCTGGTCGACCGTGATGATCGTCCCCGTGGTGCCGACGATGCACGCGTAACTGCCGAGGTCGACCGATGCCTCGCCACCACCGCCACCGTCGGCAGCGACGACGAACAGACCGTTGCCCGACACGAGCAGGCTCGTGTCGTCGCCACCCCACGCGAGCGGGAGGCCCTGCCGCGCGACCTGCCGGCTGCGTCCGGTGTCGAGGTCGACGACGTTGACACCGCCATCGATCTCGACGGCGACCTGTGTGCCGTCGTTCGACGCGACCGGGCAGGTCGGTCCCGGGTCGCCGGTCCCGACCTCGACGACCTCGCGCGTGTCGGCGTCGAACACCGCCACCTCGCGACCCGACTCCGTCGGTCGGTCGAGCAGTGCGAACCGCCCGCAGGCTTGGCGGGTGACGTAGCCCTCGCCGTGCGGCGTGATCTCCTCCGTCGCGGTGTCGTAGTACCCGTGCTCGATGTTGTAGCCCTGCGTGACGAGCACCAACTCGCCGTCGGACGCGCGCAGCGTGATCGGCGGAGTAGACGACGGCTCCCAGATCATGGCCGTCACCACACCGCGTTTCGTCGCCCAGACGAGGCGCGAGATCGAGACGATCCTGTCGCTCCCGAGGTCGATCTCGGTGCCGTCGACGCGATACGCACCGAACGTCGTCTCGCTCGCGCGGCGTTGCCACAACACCACAGCGGAACTGTCGGGCGCCCACTGTTGGACGGTCACGAGATCGGCGTCGGTCTCGAACGCGGCTTCGACCTCGCCGGTGCTCGCCGACACGATCTCGAGCCGAGCGCCGCGCACTGCATCGCCGCGACTCGTCACCGCGACGTGTCGCAAGTCGGGGCTCATCGTGAGCTCCGAGCCGGGCGCACCTTCGAGGACGACCTCGGGTTCCGCCGCGGCGTGTTCGAAGCGAGCGAGGCGACTCTCGGTGGGGCCGCTACGACCGAGCAGCGTGAAGAGCGCCGGCGTCTCGGCGAGGTCGAGCCCTTCGGGAGTGACCGTCGCCGATCCGGTGGTCGTCGTCGTGTCGGCGCCGGTCGTGGATGATTCGCTCCGACCGGTCGTCGCCGACGCGCGACTCGTGGTCGTGTCGGCACGCTCGCTGTTCCCGCCACCGCAACTCGCGATCGTGGCGACGAACACGCCGCACAATCCGCCCGCGACCGCGCGTCGCACGCCACGCTTCAGCAGCATCCCGCCGTCCTCCAAGACCTGCGCTCCCCATACCTGCGCGTCGGGTCACGGGTAGCATCGCGAACCGTGACGCGCCGGATCGTAGCAATCGCTCCGCGCGCGATGTTTCGGCTCGCACTGCTCGTCGCGGCGTGCGTTCCCCTGTTGCCGGCGCCGCTCGCCGCGGCCACCACCGCTCCGTGCGACCTCGTCGATCGAGCCGAAGCGAGCACCTCGTTCGGACCGGCGGGACCCGCCGAGGAGCGCGACGGCGCGCGCGGCGCAGAATGCGTCATTGCCTTCAGCGGCGGGCTCGAACTGACGGCCCGTGAGGCCTCGACCGGCGAATCCGCCTACGCGTCGTACCGTTCCGCGTTCACCGCGTCCCATCGCGAGGACCTCGACGACTACGTCGACGATGCCTTCTTCGGGTGGGGCGAAGGAGAGTTGACGATCGTCGCTCGTCGCGGCGATCGCGTCGTCACGTTGGAGCTGTCGGGCACCGATGCGAGCCGCGACTTTGACGGCGACGATCCCCTCGCCAACGCGCCCGACGGTCGTCCGAGCGGTTCCGAGCCGGGATCGGCCCTGTGGATGCTGATGACCGCGGCGTTCGCGCGCGACACCGACGTCGCCGAGGCGTCGATCGACGACCTCTCCGGTCTGTGGCGCACGGCCGACATCACGCCGTGCGCGCCGCGCACCGACGTGCCGATCCGCATCGTCGAGCTGACGGCGAGCGACGACACCCTGCGCAGCGTCAAGCGTTCGGGTGACGCGTGTCTCGACGACGGCGAGTTCGACTTCGTGGGCGAGGTGATCGATCAACTCGGGAGCGCGGAGTTGTTCGGGCAGGTCGCGGGCATCGGTGACGCGGCCGCCGCGGAGTACGAGCTCGAGATCGTGTCGCCGACCGTCATCGAACTCACCGGGCAGGCCGACAACCTCCGGTACGCGCGCACCTACACGCGCCTGAGTTGGCCGGGCCTGGCCTCGGACGAACCCCGCGATTCTGCGCTCTTGGGGATTCCGACACCGAGCGAGGCCATCACGGCCAAGAACGTCTTCTTGGCGACGCTGCTCGCGGTCGTGTTGTTCGCGATCGTCGTCTTCCCGAGCGCGGTCTTCAACAGCACGCTCGAAGCCAACCTCGACCGGTACCGGCACGCGGTCGACCGGGTCCGCAGCCGCTGGTCGCGCGCGGAGCCCCGAGCGTGGCGAATCCAATGGCGCGGGGTCGCGGGCTACGTCTGCATCGCGGCGCTGCTCTACGGCTTGATGCAGCCGGGTTGGGGGCTCAACTGGGCGACGATCGTGACCTCGGCGGGGTTCGTCGGCGCGGTCGCGATCACCACCCTCGTCGCGGTGTTGGCGCAGCGCACCTACCTCGCCATTCGGTACCAGGAAGGCGCGGGGCACCCGCGCACGGAGTTCTCGACGCTGTTGATCGCCGCGGTGTGCGTCGTCGCGTCGCTCATCGCCGGGTTCGTGCCCGGCTACCTCTACGGCGTGGTCGCGACCTACGAGTCGGTTCGCAGACCCGACGACTTCGACCGCGCGCGCATCGCGCTGTTCGCCAGTTGCGTGACGCTCGCACTCGCGCTCGTGTCGTGGATCCTGCTCCCGGCGCTGCTCGACATCGCAGGCGGCGACACCGACACCGTGCGCGCGATCCCCGCCGCGATCGCCGGCGGCGTGTTCACCACCGGCGTCGAACTGCTCACGATCGGCTTGATCCCGATCACCTTCCTCCCCGGCGCGGCGTTGCGTCGGCACAGCCGCCGCGCGTGGCTCGCGCTGTGGTCGAGTGGCGGCTTCTTGTTCACCCTCGTACTCCTTCGCCCCGGGCTCCTGAGCGGCGAGAGCCGCAACGTCGTCGCGACGCTCGTGCTCGCGGCCGTGTTCAGCGGCATCACGTTCGCGTTCTGGTGGTGGTCCCGGCTCCACGCGCTCGGCGTGGCGACGACGCTCGAAGCGGCGCCGCGGTCCGAACCCGAGGAGCAGCCCGGCGACCTGTCGTAGGCGCCTCGTACACTTCGTGCCCATGAAGCCCGATGCCGAGCTCGCGCTCGTCGCGACGCTGCGACGCGGTGGCACCGAGACGGTTGCGGCACTCCTCCGGCGGGTTCCCGTCTTCGCCGACGCCGTTCGCGGTCGGGGTCCGGTCGCCCTGCATCGCCACTGGGGCGTGGCAACTCCGGGAGCGCAACCGCTGCGCACCGTCGCGGATCTCGCGGCGTACCTCGCGCTCGAGACGCCGACCCGGCTGCGCATCCTGCACGCCGACCGCAACGAGTACCAGCTCCTCGTCCTCGCCACGATCGACGGCGGGTTGCTCGACAAGGCCGCGACCCGCAAGGTGCTCGGGCTCACCGGCGATCGTGCCGGTCAGGCACGCCTCGATCGCGCCGCGCACGGCCTCGCCGAGCTCCTCCTCACCGACCCCGACAGCGGGTGGGTCGCGCTGGCCCCTGGCATCACCGATATGGTCCCGTTGCCGGGCATCCCCTTCCGGCGCGGCGCCGAGGCGATCACCAAGGACTACCTCGCGATCGCCGCCGACCGCCTGCATGTCACCCCCGCAGGCACCCGGAAGTTCGAGCTCGTCGACGCGATCGAAGCCGCGCTGCGCGATCCGGCCCACGCGACCGCGACCGTCGCACGCCTCGACCCTGCGGCCCGCAACATGCTGCGCACCATCGCCGAACGCGGCGTCACGTCGTTCGACCAGCTCGGCGTCGGCTACTACCGACGATCGATGGTGTACAGCCGCCATGCGCCCGGCTCGGCGCCGACCGCGACGCTGCACCGGCTCGTCGAACACGGCCTCGTCGGCATCGACGAATACGGCCGCACCTGTTGGATGTGGCTCGACCTCGAACTCGCGGCACGCGGCGGCGTGCTGTATGCCGACTGGTCGGTGCCGGTTTCCACTCCAGTACCGCTCGCGATCGGACCGGGCATTGTGCTCCCACCAGCCGCGTCGATCCTCGACGCGATCGTCGACGCGTTCACGACCACGCCGGTGAAGGCGCTCAAGACCGGCGGGCTCGGCGTGCAATCGGTGCGCACGATCGCCAAGGCGCAGCGCCGGCCCGTCGCCGATGTCGGTCTGCTGTCGGGGATCGCGATCGAACTCGGGTTGGTCGGCCTCGTCGTCCTCGAACAACGCGGACGTGGGCGCAACACCACCGTCGACTATGGCTGGCAGCCCGACCCCGAACGCACCGAGGCCTGGCAGACGCTCCCCGCGTGGGCGCGGTACGCGCGCATCGTCGAGCAGTGGCTCGACTCCACGCAGTTGCCGGTCGACGGCAACACCGTCGAGCGATACGAGCCGCGGTCGAAGCACTCGCTCGCGACCCTCGCGCGGCGCCGATTCGTCGAGTTGCTCCGCGAACATCCTGCCGGTACCGGACTCACGGTCGACGAAGTCACCGCCGACCTCGCGTTCCGTCAACCACGCTGGTTCACCACCGACGTCGTCACCCAACTCGTCGGCGAGGCACGCGTCCTCGGGCTCGTCCCCGCCGACGGCCCGATCG
>SXJQ01000262.1 GCA_005779345.1 Actinomycetota bacterium | reverse complement strand
GTCGTTCGAACTCGCGGAATCGCTGACGCTCGGTTTCCTCACGGTCCTCGAGCGTCTCGGACCGGTGGAGCGCGCGGTGTTCGTGCTGGTCGACGTGTTCGGCGAGCCCTACGAGCGGGTTGCGTTCGCCGTGGGGCGTTCGGAAGTCGCGTGCCGCCAAATCGCGCACCGTGCGCGAACTCGGCTGCGGGCCGAGCGACGTCGGTTCACCGACGATCCGGCGCACGCCCGGGAACTCGTCGATGCGTTTCTCGCGGCGGCCCTTGCCGGCGACGTCGATCAGCTCCGGACGGTGCTGAGCGCCGACGTGGTCCTCGTCAGCGACGGCGGCCGAAACGCGCACGCCGCGCGCCGTCCGGTCGTCGGATTCCACCGCGTCAGTCGTCTCGTGATGAACCTCGCACGTCGGGTTCCGGCGGGCGCGGCGGTCGACCTCCGAGTCGTGAACGGCGACACCGGCGCGGTGATCTGGCTCGGCGCGACCCCGATCGTCGTGTTGGTCTTCGAGACCGACGCGACCAGCGTGCAATCGATCCGGGTGATGGTGAACCCCGACAAGCTCACGCGCCTGACCACCCCGCCCCCCATGCACTGACACCCCGCGATGAAGGTGCGTCGAGAGCGACGCGCCACGCGTCGCTCTCGACGCACCGGGGGTGCGAGACTGGCGGCGTGCAGCTCGAGATCGACTTCCTGGCACCGCGCGACGATCCCGGCCGCGCGCGACTCCCGATCCGACTCCGCGCCGGAACGAACCGGCGTCGCAACGTCGAGGCCGTGTTGCACGGCGACCACATCCTCGTCACCCATCCGCCCCGCATGAGTCGCGCCGAGGCCGAACGAATCGGCGAAGAACTTCGCGTCCGGCTCGAACGCCGGTCGGCCTGCGACGAGATCGACCTCGCCGCGCGTGCCGCGATCCTCGCCGCGCGCCACCGTCTGCCGATGGCTTCGAGCATCGCCTGGTCCGAGCGCCAGCAGTCGCAGTGGGGTGTCTGCATGACCGCGACCGCCGAGATCCGGATCTCGGGCCGACTCGCCGAGCTGCCCCGGTTCGTCCTCGACTACGTCATCGTCCACGAACTCGCCCACCTCGAGCACCCCGATCACGGCCCGGCGTTCCATGCCCTCGTCGGTCGGTATCCCCGCGCCGAACGGGCCATCGGCTACCTCATGGCATTGGACCATCACCGCCGCGAGTGAGCGTTACGCTCGGGACATGGCGTATCCGAAGCGACTCCTCCAAGACGACGAATCGGTCTTTCTCGACCTGAAGCCGCACTGGTGGTTCTTCGGCAAGCAGATCCTCACCGGCATTCCCCTCGTGGTCGGGTTCATGCTCGTCGTTGCCACCTTCGACGGCGACGCCCAGAAGGTGCTCCTCTGGATCTGGGGCGCCGCTTCGATCGTCTGGGCGATCTGGCTCGCGATCAAGTACTTCGACTGGAACTTCACGTACTTCGTCGTCACGTCGGAGCGGGTGATCTTCCGCACCGGCGTGATCGCCAAACGCGGCGTCGAGATCCCGCTGTCGCGCATCAACAACATCAACTTCGGCCAGCGAGTGTTCGAACGGATCATCGGCGCCGGCGACCTGTCGATCGAGTCCGCGGGCAAAGACGGACAGAGCACGTTCTCCGACGTGCGTCACCCCGACGGCGTGCAACAGGAGATCTATCGGGCGATGGAGGAACACGAACGCAACCGGGCGAGTTGGTCGTCGCCGACGATCGTCCAGTCGGCGCCGCAGGCCGCGGCGGCCGCGGCGGTCGGGCCGTCGATCCCCGAACAGATCGACCAGCTCGCCAAGCTGCGCGACAGCGGCGCGCTGAGCGCCGAGGAGTTCGAGGCGAAGAAGCGCCAGCTACTCGACCGCATGTGACAACGGCACTCAGTCGCTGACCTCGGCGCGGCCCATCACTCGGAGTTGGGCGCGGATCTCGGCGGCGGCGTCGTCGAGTGCTTCGGCGCTCACCCCGCGATCCACGGCAGCGAAGCTCAATTGTCCGGGGGAGTCGAAGCCGACCACGTGAACGTGGACGTGCGGGACCTCGTCGCCGACGACCATCACGCCCACTCGTTTGGGCGAGAACGCGCCCTGGACCGCCCGGCCGACGATCTGGGCGACCGACCAGAGGTGGGCGTTGAGCGCCTCGGGGAGATCGATCCAATGGTCGTGCTCCTCGCGGGTGACGACGAGCGTGTGACCCGTGCTCATGGGCTCGATCGTGAGGAACGCGACGACGCGGTCGTCCTTCCAGACGAAGCGACCGGGGAGTTCGCCGTTGATGATGCGGGTGAAGAGCGTGGCCATGCCGGTCCTCCTTGGGGAGCGGTCCTCGATCGGAGCAATGGTCGGGGTAGCGGTCGGGGTGGTGGTCGGGTCAGGGCACGAAGGCGCGGGCACCGTCGACCGCGTGGACGACGAACGAGAGCGCCTCGTTGCCGCTCGTCGTGGCGTACCGCGCTGCCGCGCGCTCGACGACGCGCCGCGCGTCGCCCGCGCGGCACAACGCGACGACGCAACCGCCGAATCCCGCGCCCGTGAGGCGCGCGCCGAGCGCCCCGGCCTCGACGAGCGCGTCGACGAGCGCGTCGAGTGCCGGTGTCGACACTGCGAAGTCGTCGCGCAGCGACGCGTGCGATGCGAGCAGCAATGGCCCGAGATCGGCGAGGCGACCGCGGCGCAAGGCGGCGACGAACATCAGCGTGCGCCGGTTCTCGCCGACGACGTGACGAGCGATCGGATCATCGGCGACCTGTTCGGGTTGTGCGTCGCGCAAGGTCGCGACTCCGAGTCGTGCAGCCGCGGCTTCGGTGGTGGCTCGGCGGTCGGCGTACTCGGTGCCGACGAGAGTACGCGGAACGCCGCAGTGCATCACGACGACCGTCACCTCGTCGGGCAGTGCGACCGGCGTCACCTCGAGCGTGCGGCAGTCGAGCAGCAGCGCGTGGCCGGCGACGCCGTGGACCGACGCCATCTGGTCCATCGCGCCGCACGGGACGCCGGTGGCGAGGTGCTCGGCGCGCTGGGCGGCGAGCGCGAGCGGCGTCGCCGAGATGTCGAGGCCGGACGCCGCGGCGATCGCGATCCCGCACGCGACCTCGAACGCGGCCGACGACGACAGGCCCGAGCCGATGGGGATCGTCGACGAGACGGCGAGATCGAGCCCCCTCTGCGCGCCGAGCCCGGCGAGCACCTGCGCGATGCCGGCGGCGGGGCGAGCCCACGCCGGTTCGACCGCGGCCGCGACGGTGTCGAACGTGAACTGCGCGTGGTCGTCGAGGTCGAGGGAGCGAACGTGGATTGCACCGTCGTCGCGCGGCCGCCAGGCGCACCAGACCTCGAGATCGATCGCGATCGGAAGGCAGAAGCCGCCCTGGTAGTCGGTGTGCTCGCCGATGAGGTTGACGCGCCCCGGTGCCCGCACGACGCGCGTCTCGGACCCCGGGGTCGCCGGCGACGACGCATCGCGAGCGAGCGCGCGTTGCAGCGCGGCGACGCGATCGGCGGTCATCGCCGGCAGCCTACGAGCCCGACGCGCCCGCCTCAGCCGACGAGTTCGCCGGCTCCTGGTGCAGGGCCGACGACCATCGGGCGCGCACGGCGACCCGTGCGAGCCGCATAGGTCGCGGCGGCGTCGCGGGCGACGCGGTCGGCGCGATCGGTCGGCGCGAGTGCGACGCAACAGCCGCCGAAGCCGCCGCCGGTGAGGCGGGCTCCGATCGCGCCCGCCTCCATGAGGCAGTCGACCAGTGTGTCGAGTTCGGCGATCGAGCTCTCCATGTCGTCGCGGCTCCCGGCGTGACTTCGGA
This sequence comes from Actinomycetota bacterium, assembly GCA_005779345.1. GTDB lineage: Bacteria > Actinomycetota > Acidimicrobiia > IMCC26256 > PALSA-610 > SXJQ01. The sequence continues at coordinate 5,441 of SXJQ01000262.1, read as the reverse complement.
GCATCAGCGTTCCGAGCGCCGCGCGGTCGGCGGCGCGGAGTGCGGCGGCGTACGCGCGGACGCGAGCCATCTCGTCGACGACATGGCGCGCCCGCGGCGATCTCGCGACCTCGTCGGGCCGCGCGTCGCGCAGCACGCGCAGGCCGAGGGCCTCGGCCGCGGCGAACGTCTCGGCTCGGCGCGTGGCCCACGGGCTCGCGTCGAGCGTGCGACTGACGCCGCTGTCGACGACGACGACCGCGAGGTCGTCAGGGAGCGGGAGCGACTCGACCGCGAGCGTCCGGCAGTCGAGCAGGAAGGTGCCGCCCACCACCGCGGCCATCTGATCCTGGATCCCGCACGGCACGCCGCTGCCGAGGTGCTCGGCGCGCTGGGCGGCGAGGGCGAGCGCGAGGCCCGAGAGTTCGTGCCCCGCGGTCGCCGCCAGCGCGAGGACGACCGCGACCTCGAAGGCCGCGCTCGACGACAGCCCGCCCCCGATCGTGAGGGTGCTCACAACGCGGAGGTCGGCGCCGGAGGGCGGTCGATCCGACTCGACGAGTGCGCGGACCGCGCCGCCGACGAGGCGACCCCACGCGGGGGCGACGCCGGCGGGGTCGTCGCTACCGTCCGACGCAACCACGACCGTGCCCGCGGTCGCGTCGGAACGCACGACCACGCGCCGGTCGTCGCGCGGACGCATCGTCACCACGACCTCGTGGTCGATCGCCATCGCGACCACGGGGCCTTCGTGGTAGTCGACGTGCGCACCGATCAGGTTGACGCGACCCGGAGCGCGGAACCGTCGTGTGCGCGCGGCCACCGTGGCTCACCGCGCCGCGCGCAACGCCGCGGCCGCCGCTTCGGGAACGATCGGATTGCTGAGCGTGCCGCTGCCGAGCTCGCCGCTCGCGACGAATCGGGCGACGCCGGGGGAGCGTTGCGGCGGGGCGACGTGGAGATGGAGGTGGTACTCGCCGTCGTGGCGCGCCGCCGCCTGGTGGATCCAGAGCAGGTAGGGGAACATCGCGCTGCGGGCCGGCTCGTGCGCCCACAGGCGGTCGTAACGCACGAGCACGTCGAGCAGGGCGGCGACGAGGCCGTCGCGTTCGGTGGTGTCGAGTTCCGCGAGCCGGCCGACATGGCGGCGCGGGGTGAGACGGAGCCCGTAGGAGTACGCGCTCGCGAAGGGCACGTGGGCGAGCCACGTTGCCGACGCGTGGACGACACGTTCGCCGGCTTCCTCCGCGATGAACTCGGTGCACGATCCGCAGCCGTGTTCGCGGTTCACGCGCGCCTCGTGCGCCGGGGCCGGCGGTACGAACGGGTACGCGTAGATCTGCCCGTGCGGGTGATGGATCGTCGCGCCGACCTCGGGCCCACGGTTCTCGAACACGAGCACGTATTCGACCTCGGGTCGCGCGAGGAGAGCCTCGGTGCGCGTGGCCCAGAGGTCGACGACCTTGCGCAGGTGGGCGGGTGTGAGGGTCGACATCGACGCGCCGTGCTCGGGCGAGTAGAGGACGACCTCGGCGGCACCGACCGCAGGCAACGTCGTGCGCCCCTCGGACTCGGCCGCGGCGGGGTCGATCGGGTCGCCCGGCTCGAATGCCGGCCAACGGTTCGCGAACCATCGCACGTCGTACGGCTCGGGTGCTTCGAGCCCACCGACGCAGAACGGGCAGCCGTCGGTGGGCAGGTTCGGTCGCGCTTGGCGGTGGCCGACGACGTTGACCCACTCGCGGGTCAGCGGATCGAACCTGAACTCGCCGTGCGCCATCGCGGATCGCCCCGTACCCGTTCAGGCCGCGCGGATCGCCGGGACGACCTCGGCTGCGAAGCGTTCGAGCCCGTCGCGGTCGAACGGCGCTCGCAGTGCGAGGATGAGGTAGCGGGCGCCCGCCGAGCAGTACGCCGCTGCCTGGTCGACCATCTGTTGGACGCTGCCGGTGAACACGCCGGGCCGGACGGCCTCGGCCATGCGCCCGAACTGGTCGCGCAACTCCTCGTCGGTGAACGCCATGCCGACGTTGACCGTCTTGGTGATCTCGCCGGGGTCGCGTCCGAGGCGCTCGCAGTGCGCATCGAGGACACGAGCCTTGTGTGCCCACGCGTCGGGAGCGATGAATGGCACGTTCCAGCCGTCGGCGTGCTGGGCTGCGATGCGCAGCGTGACCTTCTCGCCGCCGCCACCGACCCAGATCGGCAACCGCGCCTGCACGGGCTTCGGCTCGCACTGCGCGTCGCGCAGCGTGAAGAACTCACCGTCGAAATCCGAGCGCGGCTGGGTGAGCAGGCTGCGGATGCAGCAGAGCGACTCCTCGAGCCGTCGGAGTCGCTGGCCGGCGGTCCCGTACTCGATCCCGTAGACGTCGTACTCGTTGCGGAGCCACCCGCCGCCGAGGCCGAGCACGACGCGTCCCTCGGCGAGTTGGTCGAGGGTCGCCATCGCGTTGGCGATCACCGCCGGGTGCCGGTAGCCGGCCGAATAGACGAGCGACCCACACTGCACCCGGCTCGTCGTCGCCGCGAGCGCGGCGTGCGCGACGACCGCCTCGAGGCTGTGTGGGTTGCCGGTCGCGTCGGCCGCGTAGAAGTGATCCCAGATCGAGATCCAGTCGAAGCCGAGGTTTTCGATCCGGCGCCAGAGACCTTGCAGCTCGGCGATGCTGGTGTTCTGCAGGCCGGTGTGTACCCCGAACTTCACGTCCATGCCGGCAGGGTACCGAGGGAAATCGGGGCGCAGCCGACGAGAACCCGCCCGCGGCCGTGCCGTACCCTGGTCCGGATGCTGCAGGTGGAGCGCTGGCCGAATCCGACCGATCCCGTGCTCGTCTATGCGTTCCGCGGCTGGATCGACGCCGGGATCGCGGGCGGGGGGACCGTCGACGCGCTCATCGACCAGATGGACGGCGCCGAGCGCTTCGGCACGATCGATCTCACCGACCTCCTCGACCTCCAACAGGTGCGCCCCACGGTCCATCTCGTCGACGGCGGGATGCGCGCGATCGAATGGCCCGAGGTCGAGTTGTGGTCGGGTCGACTCGGGCGCGATCTCGTCGTCGTCCGGGGGCCCGAGCCGTCGATCCGCTGGCCCACGTTCGCCGCGATGATCGTCGAGATCGCCAATCGCGTCCGCGCCGCCGACGCCGTGGCGCTCGGCGGTATGCCCGCGCTCACCACCCACCGCCGCCCGGTGCATGTGCTCGCCACCTCGGCGACGCGCAGCCTCGCCCAGGAACTCGGTGCGGTGCGCGACGACTACGCGGGAGCGACGGGCCTCAACACGGTGGTGCAGCACGCGCTCGGCGTTGCCGGTGTGCGGTCGGCCGCGCTGTGGGCGCAGGTGCCGCAGTACGTCGCCGGTTCACCGTCGCCGCCCGCGGTGCGGGCGCTGCTCGCGCGCCTCGCCGAGCTGTACCGGATCACCCCCGATCTCGGCGCGATCGATCGTCGCGCGGCCGCGTATCGCGAGCGTGTCGAAGAAGGTCTGGTCGAACGCCCCGACGTGCGTTCCATCGTCGATCAGCTCGATCATCAGCTCGACGACGCCGCGGTCGCGATGGACGTCGAACCGCTCCCGGCCGAGTTGCCGAGCGGCGAGGAACTCGCCGACGAGATCGAACAGTTCCTCCGCACCCAGGAAGACAAGGGCTGAGAGGTCCGATCGCAGAGGTGGGGGCACGATGGACAACTGGCAGACGGCTCGCCTGATCCCGACGAGTGGGATCAGCGGGCCGGACGAGGCTGAGCGTCGGGCGACCTCGATGCCGACGATTCCAGCCACGACTCGATGACCTGAAGCGCTCGGTCGAATCGCCGGCCGAGTCGCGCTGCAGCAATCTTCGGCGAATTTGTCCAGGGCGCGGGTCGCCGTGCGCGTCCGCGGACGCGCACGGTGGTGCGCGATGTGGTCCCGCGGGACCATTCTCCAGGTGAATGCGGTGATGCCGGCGTGCGCGGCGAGCAGCCGATGAGCGGTGCGCACGCCGTCGAGGCCGCGGCGCGCGTCTCGGCTGGCGGTGGGATCAGGCGTCGGAGCCGGCGATCAGCCGTTCGCTGCCTTCGGGTCGCTGAGTGCGGCGCCGTCGGTCCGCACGGCGAACGCCTCGACCAGCACCTCGGCGTCGTCGGCATCCTTCGTCTGGAGATAGAAGCCGACATCGCCGCGGTCGAACGTGTCGTCGACGACGCGGTCGACGAACTCGTCGTTGAAGAACAGGTCGATCCGCGCGCCGCGCGCCTCGACACGCAGTACGTCGGGTGCGACGCGACCACCCAACATCGACGGGACGCCGTGCGCGAGGACCTTGCCACCCTCGCCGGTGAGCAGGAGGAGTTGCCACTGGTTGGCGACGCTGTCGATGACGAACGCGTAGCTGCCGCGTCCGGTCGCACGGAACGCGATGCCGTAACGGATCGTGCCTTCCGACGAATCGGCTCCGAGTTGGATGGTCGTCTCGACGGTGACGTCGGTGCTCTCGATACCAGCGAGCACGCGGGTCTTCGCGTTCTCGCGTCGCAGGATGAGGTCGTAGGTCGAGGGCGGCAGATAGGCGAGCGACAACGCCGCGTCGTCGCGCAGCGGCCAGCCCGAACCCGGGTCGGTGAAGTCGTCGCGGAACTCCGGTGAGACCGCGTCCGCGGCGCACCGGAATCCGGCCTGACCGACCGCGGTGAGGTCGCCGGTACCGGCCGCGACGCGTTGCGACAACGCGAGCGGCGAGCGGTTGGATCCGCCCCGCAGCACGTGCTGGTCGGCGCCGACGGGCTCGGCCGGAGTGCCGACCCATTCCCAGGCATTGCCGATCTGATCCTGGACACCGAACTCGCTGCGGTTCGCGGCCACGCTGCCGACCGCGTAGGCCCCGCGGTTCGGCAGGTCGCCGTCGGCGAGGTCGTTGCCCCACGGGTACCGGCCGGTCGCCCGTCCGCGCGCCGCGCTCTCCCAGTCGGCCTCGGTCGGGAGCCGTTTGTCGATCGCGTCGCAGTACCGCTCGGCCTGCTCGTGGGTCACGCCGACGACGGGGAAGTCGGGGTGGTCGTTCGGCGCGGCGCGCCCGATCCAGCCGTTCGGCGGCGAAGCGTCGGGGTGGCGAACCAAGTACCGCTCGTAGTCGACGTTGCGTACCTCGTAACGATCGATCGCGAACGACGCCTGATTCGCGAGCAGCGCGGTGAGTTCGTCGGTGGCAGGCTCGGCGATGCCGATGGCGTAGCGCGCCGCGGGAATCGTGATCATCCGGCGCGGGTCGACGGGACCAGGTTCGGCGTGCGGCTCGAGGCGATCGAGCGCATAACCGCCCGCGGCGATGACCATGGCACCTGCGAGCAGTGATGCGATCAGCGGCTTGGCGTGGCGGCGTGCCGCGGCGATGGGCAGCATGCGTCGCAACGACGCACCGGGACCGTTCGTCGCCGGTGCCGCGGCCGGCGCGGGTGCCGGTGCCGCGGCCGCGGCC
>SXJQ01000261.1 GCA_005779345.1 Actinomycetota bacterium | reverse complement strand
TGATCTGCACCGCCCGCATCGTCGAGACCGTTCCGTGGATCGACGCCAAGTACTACGCGGCGACCCAGGTCATGGACGAGGCCCGACACGTCGAGGTCTTCGCTCGCTACCTCGACGAGAAGATGGACGGGCACTACCCGATCAACGCCCACCTGCGGATGCTCCTCGACGACATCATCACCGACTCGCGCTGGGACATGACCTACCTCGGGATGCAGATCATGGTCGAGGGCCTCGCCCTCGCCGCGTTCGGGTTCATGCACCAGATGACGACCGAGCCGCTGCTCAAGAAGTTGCTGCGCTACGTGATGAGCGACGAAGCCCGCCACGTCGCGTTCGGCGTGCTCTCGCTCAAGGAGTACTACACGGAGTTGTCGGGCCCCGAGATCCGCGAGCGCCAGGAGTTCGCGTTCGAGGCGGCAGTTCGCATGCGTGACCGGTTCCTCCAACAAGAGGTGTGGGAGCGGATGGGCGTCGACGTGAAGGAAGCGTTGCAGCTCGTCCTCATGGACGAGAGCCGCGGCATGTTCCAGGCGCTGCTCTTCTCCAAGATCGTCCCGAACTGCAAGAAGCTCGGGCTGCTCGACGCCGGCGATGGTTGGCTGCGTGAGAAGTTCACCGAGCTCGGCGTGATCCAGTTCGAGGACTGGGTCGACACCGGCGAAGAGTACGAGCAGCTCGACGCCGTCGCCGCCGACCGCGCCTCCTAGTTCCAGTACCCCAACCGGCGTCGTCGGGCGGCGCTCCGCGCGCCCCGACGACGCCGGTTGGTGATTTCGCAGGGGGACGAGGGGCTACGGTCACCGACCGTGGCTGACACGGTACGGATCATCTTCTTCGGCGGGCTCGGCGAGATCGGCCGGAACTGCGCGGGAATCGAGATCGACGGCCGGATCCTGCTGATCGATTGCGGTCTCATGTTCCCCGAGGCCGACATGCCCGGCGTCGATCTCGTGCTCCCCGACTTCTCGTACCTGATCGAGCGGGCCGACGACGTCGAAGGCGTGCTGCTCACCCACGCCCACGAGGACCACGCCGGGGGGTTGCCGTTCTTGTTGCGCGACGTGTCGGCGCCGATCTACGGCTCGGCGCTGTCGCTCAAGTTCGCGCGTCGCCGCATCGAAGAAGCCGGCCTGCTCGACCGCACCGATTTCATCACGGTGCACGACGGCGAACGGCGCAGCATCGGCCCCTTCGACCTCCAGTTCGTGCCGGTGAGTCACTCCGTACCGCAGGGATTCGCGACCGCGATCTTCACGAGCCAGGGAACGATCGTCCACACCGGCGACTTCAAGCTCGACCTCACGCCGGTCGACGGCCGCCACACCGACCTCGCCCTGCTCGGCGAGATCGCGCGACGCGAGGGTGGCGTACGTCTCCTGCTCGCCGACAGCACCAACGCGGAGCGTCCCGGGTTCACGCCCTCGGAGAGCACCGTCGGCACGACGATGCGAGCATTGTTCCGCGACCACCCCGACCAGCGGATGATCGTCGCCTGTTTCGCGTCGCACGTGCACCGGGTGCAACAGGTCGCCGAGGCCGCGCTCGCCGAGGGTCGCAAGATCGCCTTCCTCGGACGCTCGATGCTCCACAACGTGTCGGGCGCGCGCGAACTCGGGCTGCTCGACGTGCCGGTCGAATCGGTGATCGACATCGACGAGACGCCGCGCCTCGCGCCGGGCGAGGTGTGCATCATCTGCACGGGATCGCAGGGCGAGCCGATGAGCGCCCTCAGCCTCATGGCCGCGCACGAGCACAAGTACGTGAAGGTCAGTGGCGACGACGTCGTGGTGTTGTCGGCGCACGCGATCCCCGGCAACGAGGTCAACGTGAACCACGTGATCGATCAGTTGCATCGCGCCGGTGCCGAGGTGGTGCACGACGCGATCGCGCCGGTGCACGTGTCGGGCCACGCGAGCCAGGAAGAACTCAAGTTCGTGCTCTCGCTCCTCCAGCCGGAGTGGTTCGTCCCCGTGCACGGCGAGTTCCGCCACATGGTGCACCACGCCGCGCTCGCGCGGGCCGTCGGCGTCGACCCCGCGAAGATCGTCATCTGCGAAGACGGCGATGCGGTGACCCTCGGCGACGCCGGACTCGACGTGGAGCGCCGTGCCGTCCCGGCCGGATTCACCTACGTCGACGGCATCGTCGGCGACGTCGGCGGGGGAGTGCTCCGCGATCGCCGCGCGCTCGCGGCCGAAGGCGTCGTGGTCGTGATCGTCACGCTCGACTCCCAGACGGGCGCGATTCTGAACGGCCCCGAGATCGTCACGCGCGGTTGGGTGTACGCACCCGAGGCGGAGGACCTCCTCGAAGACGCCAAGCAGCGCGTCGCCGCATCGCTCGCGGCCGCGGCCTCCGAGGGGGCCGTCGACTTCGAGACGATGCGCCGCCACGCCCGGTCGTCGCTCAAGAAGTTCATCAACGAGCGCACCCGCCGCTTCCCGATCATCGTCCCCGTGGTGCTCGAGGCCTGACCGAGGCCAGGCCCGACGCCCGATCGGCGACCGATCGGCGGCACCGCTCGGGGATCTGCGAGGCTGCGACCATGACGACCGAGTTCACGATCGACCTGTCGGGGCGGAGCGCGCTCGTCACGGGCGGCGGCAACGGGGTGGGCCAACAGATCTGCCGTGCGTTCGTCCGCGCCGGGGCCACGGTGTGGGTCAACGACATCAGTGCCGAGCGGGCCGCCGGGGTCGCCGACGAGCTCAACGCACTCGGACCGGGTTCGGCGCGTCCGGTGAAGGCCGATGTCACGAGCCCGGCGAAGGTGCTGCGGATGCGCCAGGAGACCGGACCGGTCGACATCCTCGTGAACAACGTTGGGATCCCGACCGGTGGCTTCACCCTCCAGAAGTTCGTCGACACGCAGCCGGCCGACTGGGACGCGATGATCTGGCTGAACTACGGCTCGGTCCTCCACGTCAGCCACGCGTACGTGGGCGACATGGTCACCGCGGGTTGGGGGCGGGTGGTCACGATCATCTCCGACGCGGCACGCAAGGGCGAGCGATACCAGACGATCTACGGCTCGGCGAAGGCCGCCGCGGCCGGGTTCGCCCGCTCGCTCGCGACCGAGGTCGGCAAGTACGGCGTCACCGTCAACTGTGTCGCGCTCGGGTCGATCCTCACCGGGCCCCTCGCCGATGCGGTCGCGGCCGACCCCGAGTTCGAGGCGCGCCAGTCGAAGCCGTACCCGGTGCCCCGTCTCGGGCGCCCCGACGACCCGGCAGCCCTGATCGCGCTGCTCGCCAGCGACGCGGCGAGTTGGATCACCGGCCAGGTGATCCCCGTCGACGGCGGCTACGTGATGGCCCTCTGACGGGGCCCTCGACGGTTCCGGCCGGTCCGGCCGGGCCGGGCCGGGCCCGGCGGCGGGTCGGCGTGTGGTGCTTTGGGGCTCATGTTGCTGGTGTTACGGTGAGCGACCATGGCCACCGCCACCAAGCCCCGTCGCCCCGCCGGTTCGGGGGGCAAGCGCAACACCGGCGCCTCCAAGTCGGCCAAGGCCGGGTCGGCCAGGTCGAAGACTGCCAAGTCGGCCCGGAAACCCGCGCGGAGGCCGGCCGGGTCGTCACGACGTTCGACGCGCTCCCGGGGGCCTTCGGTCGCCGCCCGCTGGCGCAGCGCGGCCGGCGCGCAGCTCGGTGCGCATCGACTCGATGTTGCCGCGGTCGCGCTCGGCGTGATCGGTGTGCTGAGCGGTCTCGGGGTGTTCTTCGCGGGTGCCGCGGGCCCGTTCGGCGACGCCGTCGACAGCGGCGTCGGCGCGGCCCTCGGCGGCGGCCGGTACCTCTTCCCGTTCGCCTGCTTCGTCGCTGCGGTCGCGCTGCTCGCGCGCCGCGGTGACGACGAGACCCGGACGGGCATCCGGGTCGGTCTCGGGGTCGTGCTCGTACTGGTCGCGATCGTCGGGGTGCTCCACATCGCGCGCGGCCGCCCGACGACCGAGAGCATCGAGGCGATCCGCGCCGCAGGTGGCGTGCTCGGCGCGCTCGCCGGGGGTTCGATCGCCGCGGTCGCTGGTGTCGTGGGCGGAGTCGTGGTCCTCGGCGCGCTCGGCGGGATCGGTGTACTGCTCGTCGCCGACCTGCGACTCCACCAGGTCTTCACCGCGATCCGAGCCGCGGCTCGGTGGGTCGCGATGCAGGCGCGCGGCTTGTTCGAGATCTCCCGCGCGGCGCTCGCGGACGACGAGGAAGGCGATGAAGACGACGACGACGAGGACGAGAGCGAGGACCACGTCGGCGTCGTCGCGCCGCGCCGTCGCGCGACCGCGCTGCTCTTCGACCAGTTCGCGACGCCGTCGCGCGACGAGGCCGCGGCTGATGAGCCCGACGTGCAGGGCGAGCCCTTCGAGCCCGACGAGCCCTACGAGATCGTGCTCGCCGACGAGGAGTCCGGCGACGACGTCGTCGAGATCGGTCACGACGATGTGCACGCCGCCCACGCCGGCATCGACGCCGGCGGCGCCCACGCGACCCAGTTGTCGCTCGCGATGCCGCCCGGCGCGCGCGCCAGCGAATGGAAGCTGCCACCGCTGAGCCTGCTCAAGCGCGGGAACGGCAAGCAGATGGACCAGCGCTTCGTCGACATGGGTGGCGAAGTGCTCGAGAGCACGATGCGCGAGTTCGGTGTCGATGCGCGACTCGTCGGTGCATCGGTCGGTCCGACCGTCACGCGCTACGAACTCGAACTCGCACCGGGCGTCAAGGTCAACAAGGTGACCGGACTCTCCAAGGAGATCGCGTACGCGATGGCGAGTCACGACGTGCGGATCCTCGCCCCGATCCCCGGGCGGAGCGCGATCGGTGTCGAGGTCCCCAACAAGCAACGTCCGCTGATCACGCTCGGCGACATCCTCACGAGCGACGAGGCGAAGAAGGCCAAGCACCCGCTCGAGGTCGCGATGGGCCGCGACATCGCGGGGCGCGCAACCTTGGCCAACCTCGCGACGTTCCCCCATGTGCTCATCGCCGGCCAGACCGGTGCCGGGAAATCGAGCTGCATCAACTCCTTGGTGACGTCGTTGTTGATGCGGACGACCCCCGACCAGGTCCGTCTGATCCTCGTCGACCCCAAGCGCGT
>SXJQ01000260.1 GCA_005779345.1 Actinomycetota bacterium | reverse complement strand
GGGCGCGAGCGAGCGCGACGCGCTGTTGCTGGCCTCCCGACAACTCGTGCGGTCGACGCCCGGCGAGGTCGGTCAGCCCGAACCGCTCGATCCAGTCCCAGGCGATCCGCCGCGCTTCGTGCTTCGCGACTCCGCGGGCGCGGGGCCCGAATGCGACGTTCTCGACGACGTCGAGCCGCCCGAAGAGCGCGTACTCCTGGAAGACGACACCCATCGACCGCTCGTGCGCGGCGACGAACCGATCCGCGACCGGATCGTCGAGGACGGTGCCGTCGAGCACGATCCGGCCCGCGTCGAGCGCCTGGAGCCCGGCGACCGTGCGCAACAGCGTGGTCTTGCCGGACCCGTTCGGTCCGAGGATGGCGACGGTCTCCCCCGCGCCCACCGTCAGCGCAGCGTCGAGCCGGAAGTCGCCGATCGCGACCGACGCGTCGATCGTGAGCGTCATCGGCGGCCCGCTGGTCGCACGCCGCCGAACCAGCGATCGCGCAGGGATACCAGCACCACGAACGAGACCGCCACGAGCAGCAACGACAGCACCAGTGCCGCGCCGGGATCGGACTCCAGCGCGGCGTACACGCTCAGCGGCAACGTTTCGGTACGGCCCGGGAAGCTCCCCGCGAAGGTGATCGTCGCGCCGAACTCGCCCAACGCACGCGCCCACGCGAGCACCGCGCCCGCCACGAGCGCCGGCTGCACCTCGGGCAACAACACGCGTCGGAACAGGTGCATCGGCGACGCGCCCAAGGTGCGGGCCGCGTCTTGGAGCCGCGGATCGACCTGTCGAATCGCGGCCTCGACCGTGATCACGAGGAACGGCATCGCCACGAACGATTGTGCGACCACCACACCGAGCGTCGTGAAGGGCAACCGGACGCCGAACCACTCGTCGAGGTACTGACCGATGAGACCACGGCGACCGAACGCGAAGAACAGGGCGACACCTCCCACCACCGGCGGCAGGATCATCGACAACAGACAGATGGCCCGCACGGCCGCGCGCGCGCGGAACGACACCATCGCGAGCAGGTACGCGAGGGGCACCCCGAGCACCACCGAGATCACCGTCGCCCAGGCCGAACAGAAGAACGACAACCGCAGTGCCGTCAACGACGAGTCCGAACCGAGGATGCCGAGCGCGTCGGACCAGGGCGCGCGCCACGCGAGTCCGAGCAGCGGGACGACGAACCACACCACGGCGAACCAGCCGAGGGCGAGGAGCGCGAGCGGCGGGCGGGCCGTCACCCCACGGCGAGTTCGCCGAGATCCGGGAACGCTCACGGAGCCGCGAACCCGTGTCGTTCGAGGATGGCCTGCCCTTCGGCGCCGGTGACGAAATCGATGAATGCGTCGGCAAGCGCTCGGTTTCCCGCGGCGGCCGTCGCGACCATCGGGTAGGTCGCGATCACGTTGTCGGCGTCGGGAATCGCGACGCCATCAGTCTCGTCTGCGGCCGCGGCCAGGTCGGTGACGTAGACGATGCCGGCGTCGGCCTCACCGAGCGCGACCTTCGCGACGACTCCGGTCACCCGGGCTTCATACCCGTCGGGGGTCACCGTCACGCCGGCAGCATCGAGCGCGGCGCGGGCGTAACTCCCGCACGGGACCCGCTCGTCGCACAACACCACGATCACATCCTCGCGGGCGAGATCGGCGAGATCGGCGATCCCGAGGGGATTGCCGCGCTCCACGATGATCGCGAGCCGATTGTGGGCGAACACGACGGGTGTGCCCCGGGTTCCCGACTCCGCCGCCAACGCGGCCATGGTCGCCTCATCGGCCGACGCGAACACGTCGGCGGGCGCGCCCTCGAGGATCTGGCCGACCAGCGTGGAACTCGCACCGAAGCTGAACCTCACGGTGGTGCCGGGATGCGCCGCCTCGAAGGCCTCGCCCGCCTCCGTGAACGCACCGGTGAGCGACGACGCGGCGAAGACCGTGATCGATCCGGCGGGCACATCGTCCGGTCGCTCACCCGACCCGCCGCCACACCCCACCAATACGAGCCCGGCGATCCCGGCCCCGATCCAAAGTCGCGATCGCGCCACCGCCGCACGCTACCCAGCAAGGGTTCCGGCCGAGGTCCATGTTCGGCGATCCAAGGCTCGTCGAAGACCGAGCCAATCCTGGTGTCCGCGCTCAGGCGCGGCGGGCGTCGGTGCCGATGAGTGTGACGACCGCTCACGCGTCCGCGCCGTCTCGCCGGCCAGGAGGAGGACCATCCGATGTTCACCGTGTGGATCGATCAGGACCTCTGTACGGGAGTCGGTGTCTGTGCCGACATCTGTCCGTCGGTCTTCGCGCTCGGCAATGACGGACTCGCCTACGTCACGGCCGACGGCGCGATGACCGATCGCGGGCAGGTCGACCCGCGCCACCTCGACGACCTCGTCGACGCCGCGGAGGCCTGCCCGCAGGAATGCATCTTCATCGAGATCGAAGACGTCGTCGATCCCGCGGCCTGACCTGAATCACGCGGCCACGCACCGCGCCGACCCGGTGACCGGCGGCCCGGGGTGACATGGGTTCCAGGTAACGTCCGCTCACAATGAGCGAGCCGCCGCGCTTTCGGACGAGCCGCCCGCGGCCGTCACCGTGATCCTCGAAGGCCGCGCCCTCGCCGAGGGCGACGTTCGCCGCACCGATGTCTGCATCGTCGGCGGCGGTGGCGCCGGGATCACGTTGGCTCTGGAGTTGCGCGACAGCGGCGTGGACGCGGTGGTGCTCGAGGGTGGCGGCCTCGACTACGAGCCGGAGAGCGCCGAGTTGTACGACGGCGAGCAGGTCGGCGCGATCTTCGGCGCACCCGACGCGCCCGTGACGCTCCGCGAGGTGCGGTTGCGGTTCCTCGGGGGCACGACCAACCACTGGGCGGGCTACTGCCGGCCACAGGAGGAGCACACCGTCCGCGGGCATCCGCACCGGCCGCGTTCGGGTTGGCCGATCGGGTACGACGAACTCGGCCGGTGGTACGAGCACGTCGCTCCGAGGTTCCGGATCGACACGCTCGCCTTCGACTGGGAGACCTGGGCCGATCGGCTCGGTTTGGGGACTCCCTTGTTCACCGATGGCGGCTTCACGACGCGCGTGAATCAGTACCGACCGATCCGTTTCGGGTCGGAATTTCGCGCCGACCTCGCGGCCGCGCGCGACGTCGAGGTGATCTTGCACGCCAACGCGACCGAGGTGCTCGTCGACGACAACTCCGACGCCGTCCGAGGAGTGAGCGTCGCCGTCCTCGACGGTCCGCGGTTCACCGTGGAGGCGCGTGCCGTGGTCGTGGCCGTCGGCGGCATCGAGAATCCCCGGCTGCTCCTCGCGTCGAACTCCGTGCGGCCCGCCGGACTCGGCAACGATCGCGATCTCGTCGGTCGCCACTTCTGTGAACATCCCCAGGCCGACATCGGTCTCGTGATCCTCGACCGGTCCCCCGAGCAGTTGGCGCTGTACGACCAGACTCCCTTGCACGACGACGATTTCTACGGTGTCACGTCGTACCTCGTCGCCGATGGCGACCTGATCGACCGCGACGAGCTCCTCGGTTTCGACGCGGGTCTGCTGCCGCTGAGCTGGCCCGACGAACCGCAGGGCGATGGGCTCGCGGCGTCCGCCGTCGCGCAACTCGCCGAACTCACGGGTGCCGCGCCGACGCAATCGATCTCGGTGTTGCGCGCACTCCCCGAACAGGAACTCAACCCGGAGTCCAGAGTGCGGCTCGGTCGTGAACGCGACGCGCTGGGCGTTCCCAAACTCGAACTCGATTGGCGCTTCCTCGACATCGACCGCGATTCGATGATGACCCACGCGCGCCGCTTGGCCCGCGAGATCGGTCGGCGCGGTCTCGGTCGTGTGCAACTCGTTCCGGGTGCGCTTCGCTTCGCCGAAGAACGGCGCGACGACGACAGCTACCTCGGGCTGTTCACACTCGACCCCGCCGCCGCCGACGAAGATGGCTTCGCGCTCGGCTACGGCAACCACCACATGTGCACGACCCGCATGGCGACCTCGCCGTCGCAGGGTGTCGTCGACACCGACTGCCGGGTCCACGGCATGGCGAATCTGTACGTGGCCGGAAGTTCGGTCTTCCCGGTCGCCGGCACCGCGCCCCCGACCTTCACCATCGCCGCGCTCGCGGCGCGCCTCGCCGCCCACCTCGTCGCGAAGCTCAGCGCGTGACTGCGCCTCCGCATCCCCGCATCTCCCGCCGAGCGGTCGTGCGCGCCCTACTGCTCGGCGGCGCGGCGACCGCGACGATCACGGGCGGATACCTGGCCCTCGGCGCCGGCGACGACCCGCACGGCCCGGACACGCGTGATGCTCCCGACGGGTCCGGCAGCGTCGATCCGACGCGGCCGACGGTCGCACTGCGATCCGAGACCGATCCCGCGCTCACTCCGGCGGAGCGTTCGCTCGTCGCCGTCGGCCGCCGTTACCTCGACGTCCATCCCGAGGAGGCCTCGGTCGCGTTCTTGCTGCGCGCGATCCCACAACTCGGAACCGACGTGCCGCTCGATCCGGTCGTCGGGCTCGCCGGGTTGCGCGACCGGGTCGCGGAGGATTTCGCCGCCGGCGAGGTCGTCTCGGTCGACGGATGGCTCCTCGCCCGCACCGAGGCACGCGCCGCGGCCCTCTACGCGATCGAGCGCTGACCGAAGCAACCGACCTTCGACCCTGGCGCTACCGTCGCGCATCTCGCTTGACTCGTGGGGCGCTCGACTCGCGGGGTCGCGGATCCGACCGCGCCGAACACCTGGTGGTGCCGATGAACTCCAGTTCCGTGCACGATGCCGACGTCGTCGTCGTCGGCTCCGGCCTCGGCGGGCTCACCGCTGCGGCCTACCTCGCGGCGGCCGGCCGCCGTGTCGTCGTGGTCGAGCAGCACTATGTCGCGGGCGGCAACGGAACGGTGTTCACCCACGACGACTACGAGTTCGACGTCGGGATCCACTACCTCGGCGACATCGGTCCCGGCGGGGTCTTCGACACGGTCCTCGGCCCGCTCGGGATCGACGTCACCTGGCGTCCGCTCGACCCCGACGGGTTCGAGACCTACCGGTTCGGCGACGGAATGGAGTTCCGTGTGCCTGCCGGCGCGGACGCGTTTCGTTCACGGCTGCACGCGACCTTCCCCGCGGAGGGCTCCGCGATCGACGCGTATCTCGACACGATCGTCACCTTGCGCGACGGTCTGGCCGGACACGGCGGCGCCGACCTGTTGATGGAGTTGCAGAACACGACGCTCGGCGAATGGTTCGACACGCACGGCGTCTCGCCGCGCCTCCGTGCGGTACTGGCAGGCGAACACGGCACGTACGCGCTTCCGCCCTCGCGCGTTTCGATGTTGCTGCACGCGGGACTCGTCGGCCACTACCTCGACGGTGGGTATTACCCCGAAGGCGGGGGTCAGGTGTTCGCCGACGCGCTCGTCGACGTGATCCACCGTCACGGCGGCGAGGTCATCCTGCGCTCCCCCGTCGAGCAGATCATCGTCGAGGGCGGTCGCGTGCAGGGTGTGCGGCTCCGGCCGCCTTCGCCCGACCGCCGGCGCGGCGTCCCCGACGAGATCCGCGCGCCGGTCGTGATCTCGAATGCCGATCTGAAGCGCACCGTCTTCGAGCTGGTCGGGGCCGAAGCGTTCCCCGCCGATTACGCCGCGGCGGTCGGCGGATACTCGATGACCTTTCCGCTGTTCGTGGTCTACCTCGTGATCGACCGCGACCTGCGCGCCGAGGGTCACCCGAACACCAACGTCTTCTACTCCCCCGACGACGACATCGAGGGCGCCTACGCGGCCCTCCGCGCCGACGCGCTCCCTGACGACCCGTTCGCCTACCTGACCTTCGCGAGCCTCAAGGATCCCGACAACCCACGACTGTGCCGACCCGGCCAGACGAACCTCCAGGTGATGACGCTCACCCCCGGAACCGCAGCTTTCTGGGGCCTCGAGCACTCCGCGGGCGAGGGCGAGCGCTACCGACGCAACGCCGCCTACCGCGCTCGCCGCGACGACGTGCGCGATCGCGTCCTGCGTGTCGCCGAACGGGCGCTTCCGGGCCTGCGTGATTCGATCGCGTACGAGGAGTGCGCGACGCCGATGACCCATGAGCGGTTCACCCGGTCGAGCAACGGCACGTCGTACGGGATCGAGGCGACACCGGACCAGTTCTTCTTCAATCGCCCGGCCCCGAACACGCCGATCGAGGGCCTCTTCCTCGCCGGGGCCTCCACCATCCGCGGGCACGGTGTCGCCGGAGTCATGGCCGGCGGCGTGATGGCCGCCTCCGCGATCCTCGGCGCCCCGGCGGCCTCGCTGCTCGGCGATCGGCTGGTGACTTCCGACTGAGATCCGCGGCGACGATAGGTTCGACGTCTGGTGACCGCATTCCTCGTGAGCTTCGGCGTGATCTTCGTGGCCGAACTCGGCGACAAGAGCCAGCTCATGGCGCTCGCGTTCGCGACCCGATACCCGGCAGGCCCGGTCTTGATCGGCATCACGCTCGCGACCGGGCTCGTCCACGCGTTCTCGGTTGCCGTCGGTGCGGTGCTCGGCGCGGCGATCCCGACCCGACCGATCACGATCGTCGCGGCGCTCGCGTTCGTCGCGTTCGGGGTCTGGACATTGCGCGGCGACCAGCTCACCGAAGCCGACCGTGAACGCGCGGCCCGGCCCGCGCGCCACACCGTGCTCGCCGTCGGGAGCGTGTTCTTCCTCGCGGCACTCGGCGACAAGACGATGCTGGCGACCGTCACGTTGGCCACGAACGAAGGCTTGTTCGGTACCTGGCTCGGGTCGACCGTCGGCATGGTGGTCGCCGACGCCCTGGCCATCGTCGTCGGCCGCCAGCTCGGTGTGCGCCTCCCCGAACGGGTCATCCGGATCGGTGCCGCGGTCGGCTTCTTCGCGTTCGCCGCGATCCTGCTGGTGGAGGGGATCGCTGCATAGGCCGTGCCGCCGCGACGCGCCCGGTCGGGGCGCCCGGTCGGGGCGCCCGGTCGGGGCGCCCCACGAATCACCCCGGCGGGCGATCGACTGCTCATTCCCGTCGTCGGCGCTCCGATGAGGAGGGGAGCCCCGTCGACAACGATCGAGGTGGCGACCGCCATCCAACGAGGAGTCGACGTGGATCGTCCGCCGCAGAACACAACCGAGGCCGGGGCACGAGCCCCGACCGGCGACATCTCGGTCGATCTGAACCACGCGATCGAGATCGCGGATCGCGTCTGGTGGGTCGGCTCGATGCATCACGACGAGGTCTTCCAGTGCCACGCGTACCTGATCGAGTCCGGCACCGATTCGGTCCTCATCGATCCGGGCTCGGCGCAGGCGATCGACGCGACCTTGGCACGTGTCGGCGAAGTGGTGCCGATCGATCACATCCGCTGGATCGTGTGTCATCACAGCGACCCCGACATCGCCGGCGGGCTCGCTCGCCTCGGTGAGATCGTCGATCGCCCCGACGCGCGGGTCGTGACCGAGTGGCGGGCCGAGACGCTGCTCCGTCACTACGGCCACTCGCTCCCGGTCATGTTGATCGAGGACCACGACTGGCAGATCCCGCTCTCCGATGGCCGTGCGCTGAAGTTCGTGCTGACCCCGTACCTGCACTTCCCCGGAGCGATGTGCTCGTACGAGACATCGAGCCGCGTGTTGTTCTCGTCCGACCTGTTCGGCGGATTCACCGACGGCGGGTCGTTGTACGCGAACGACTCGTACTTCGAGGCGATCCGCAGCTTCCACGAGCACTACATGCCGAGCCGCGAGATCTTGAATGCGGGCCTCGGCAGAATTCGCCGCGCCTTTCCCGACATCGCGCTCATCGCACCGCAGCACGGATGCGTCGTGCCGTCGCCGCTCGTCGACTCGATGTTCGAACAACTCTCCGATCTCGAGTGCGGAATCTTCTTGCTCGCGCGGCAAGACCTCGACGTCGCACGACTCCTACGCGTGTCGTCGGCACTGCGTCGCATCACCGACGCGCTCGTGATGGCCCACGACTTCCCCGAGCTGGCGGCCACCACCGAACGCATCCTGCCCGACCTGCTCCCCGTCGTCGGGCTCGAGCTCTACGTCGAGATCGACGACCACACCTGGCTTCAGCTCTCGGGAGCGAACGATTGGGTCGGCGAGGAGACGACCACGCTCCCGGCCCGGCCCGAACCGGGGCTCGAATTGCCGCTCCCCGGCGTGGGTGCGCGTGCGCTCGCCGTCGTCGCCCTCAGCGAACCTGCCGATGTCGGCGGCGATCTGATCGAGATGTTCGGTCAGCTCGGACCCGCGCTGCGCGTCGCGCTCGACCGACACCTCGAAGCACGTACCGCCCGACTCGATGCCGAACTCACCGACGACCGTTCGCGCCACGACCCGCTCACTGGCCTCTACAACCGGCGGGGTCTCGAGCTGGTCGACCCGACCGACGCGCGACTCGCGGTGCTGATGATCGACATCGACCACTTC
>SXJQ01000026.1 GCA_005779345.1 Actinomycetota bacterium | reverse complement strand
GCCGAGCAGGCGCCGTTCGTGCGGCTCGCCGACCGCTTCGCGCTGTGGTTCGTTCCCTTCGCGGCCCTGACTGCCGTTGCGGCTTGGGTGGCGTCCGGCGACGCCGTGCGCGCGGTGGCCGTGCGGGTGGTCGCGACGCCGTGCCCGCTCCTGCTCGCTGCGCCGATTGCGATCGTGTCGGGGATGTCTCGGTGCGCGCGCCGCGGAGTGATCGTGAAGGACGGTGGCGCTCTCGAACGACTGGCGCAGGGCCGGGTACTCCTGTTCGACAAGACGGGCACGATCACGCGCGGAATGCCGACCGTCGCGAGTGTCGTCGTCGCCCCCACGGTGCCGCTCCAGCCTTTAGACGTCCTCCGACTCGCGGCGAGTCTCGACCAGCTCTCGCCACATGTGCTCGCGTCCGCAATCGTGCGGTTCGCGCGCTGCGAGGGTGTCGATCTCGTGCTGCCGAAGGGGTTCGACGAGGTCCCGGGTCAAGGTGCGGCTGGCGACCTCGCCGGACGCACCGTACGCGTGGGGAAGTGGCCGTGGGTGTGCGACGGGCTGCCACCTGCTTGGGTGCGCTCGGCGCGACGCCGGGCCGAGCTCGACGGTTCCGTCGTGGTGTTCGTCGCCGTCGATGGTGAGCCGGCGGGAGCGATCCTCCTCGATGACCCTGTGCGCAGCGATGCAGCCCGCACCTTGCGGGGGTTGCGGCAGGCGGGTGTGCGCCGCGCGGTGATGGTCACCGGTGACCGGCGTGAGATCGCGGAGAGCGTCGCCGCGGTGGTCGGCGTGGACGAGGTGTTCGCCGACCGCACTCCGGCTGACAAGGTCGAGGTCGTGCGTATCGAACGCCAATTCGGACCCACGATCATGGTCGGCGACGGCATCAACGACGCTCCTGCGCTCGCGGCTGCCGACCTCGGCGTGGCGATCGGCGCTCGCGGGTCGACCGCGTCGTCCGAGGTGGCCGACGTCGTCCTGACCGTCGACCGCCTCGACCGGCTGGGCGAAGCGATTGTCGGCGCCCGGCGGGCCTTCGGTATCGCCCGCCAGAGTGTCCTGGTGGGTATGGGCCTCTCTGTCGGTGCCATGGCGGCTGCGGCGCTCGGGGTGCTTCCGCCCGCGTACGGCGCCGTGTTCCAGGAGCTGATCGACGTCGCCGTGATCCTCAACTCCCTGCGCGTCGCGACGGGCAGCGCGCCTCGGTCGCGGCTCGAAGGCGAGGGCGCCGAGTTGAGCCGCCGGTTCAGCGCCGAGCACGCACGCCTGCGCGGCGACCTCGAACGGATCCGCGTCGCCGCAGACCGTCTCGGCGTCGACGATGACCGGGAGGCGATCGAGCGTGTTCGCGTGGTCCACGCGTTCGTGGTCGACGTGTTGCTCCCGCATGAGCAAGCCGAGGACCTCGAGCTCTACCCCGTGCTCGCGCAGCTGCTCGGAGGCGACGACCCGACCGGCGCGATGAGCCGAGGCCACGCCGAGATCGTCCACCTGGCGCGCCGCCTCGGACGGATCCTTGACGACGTGCCATCCGACGAGCTGGCGAGCGACGACGTCCAGGAGCTCCGGACGGTGCTCTATGGCCTCTACGCCGTGCTCCGGCTGCATTTCGCGCAGGAAGACGAGGGGTACTTCTCGATGCTCGATGACGAGACCCAAGCGTCCGCGCCACGATGAGGCCGTCGCGCGTTCCGCTGAGGTCGTCGGTCACGGCAGACGAGTGTCTCGATGCATCGACCCCCGCGAACCTCGCGAGCAAGCACGCGACCGCACCGCGTGCGTTGAACGCGCGACCCTCCCGGGCGGCCAAGACCTTGGATTCCGAGGGGTGCTCGCGACCGACGCGACCGACCCTGCTGACCCCGATGGAGCTGTGGTCATTTATTAGTGACCACAGACCGCGGAAGAGGTAGCCTCAGGGTGTGGCGCGCACGGCGAAGGCCGATCTCGAGGCAGAGGCGCAGGAGGCGTTCCGCCGGGCGCTGGTCTCGCTCGGCCATCTGGCGCCCGCCGCGCCGGATGACGGGGGTTCCATCCTGACGGTCGTGGTGGACGGGATCGAGTTCCATGTCGAACTCGAAGCGGCCTCGGTGATCACGCCCGCGACGGTGGCGCGATTGGTCACTGCGGTCGACAAGCGGCGCACGACGGTTGCTCGCGTCGCCGTGGGTGACCTGATCACGGCGCCCGCGCAACAGGCACTGCGGGATGCGGGCTGGGGGTGGTTGGACCGCCGGGGCCACCTCGTGCTCCGGCGAAAGGGCGTATACCTCGATGTCGACGTGCCACCCGATGTGCGAAGGACCGCTGGACCCCGTACAGCGATCTCGGGCGTTGCGGCGATCTCTTGGGCGGCGGCGCTGTTGCTCGCACCCGACGATCCGCCGTCGATGCGCGGGGTCGCGAGGCGGGTGTCGATCTCGCACTCGGCGATCGTCGCGGCATCGAAACGTCTCCGATCCGTGTCGCTCGTCCGTGCAGACGGTCGGCCGCTCGTACCCGAACTGTTCTGGGCGCTCGCCGAGGAATGGAATCCCGTCCCGATCGCGCTGGCCCAGCAACCTCCCGACGGCGACGCCGACACCGATGAGTCGCTCGGCGTGAACCTCGATCGGGAGGATCCGGGGTGGGCGGTGTCCGGCACGGTCGGCGCGGCGGTGTGGGGGGCACCGATGGCGATCGGGGCGGTGTACCCACCCGACTTCTATGTTCCCTCCTCGGCGGTGCTCCGACGAGCCACGATTCGCCTCGGTCGGGCAGATCGCTTC
>SXJQ01000259.1 GCA_005779345.1 Actinomycetota bacterium | reverse complement strand
TCCGCACACACGCCCGACGCGCTCGCCACCGTGCGGCGGACCGCGCGTGCGCGCGCTCCCGCCGGGCGGGTGGTCCGCGTGTTCGGGTGCGGGGGCGACCGGGATCGCACCAAGCGGCCACTGATGGGGCAGGTCGCGGCGCGGCTCGCCGACGTCGCGGTACTCACCTCCGACAACCCACGCTCCGAGGATCCGGCCGCGATCGCCGCGGAGGTGCTCGCGGGCCTCGATGCCGGCGATCCGGGGCCGGTCGTCGAACTCGACCGGCGCGCCGCGATCACGGTGGCGCTGCGCTCGGCGGCCCCGGGCGATGTCGTATTGATCACGGGGAAGGGTCACGAGACCGGCCAGACGGCAGGTGGCGTGACCGTTCCGTTCGACGATCGTGTCGTCGCGGCGTCGCTCGTCGGGGAGGTCGAACCGTGCAGTTGACGCTCGCGCAGATCGCTGCGGCCACCGGGGGACGAGTCGTGGGATCGCCGGCGACCATCGTCGACGGCTTTGCCAACGACTCCCGGTCGATCGCGGTCGGGGAGTGCTTCGTCGCGATCGCCGACCAGCGCGACGGCCACGACTTCGTGGCGACCGCGGCCGCCGCGGGAGCGACAGCGGCCCTCGTCGCACGAAACGACGACGACCACGACCTGCCGCTCGTGGTCGTCGACGATCCGCTCGCGGCCCTCGCTCGTCTCGCCACCGTCGTGCGCGGCGACCGGCTCTCCGGCACTCGGGTCGTCGGAGTGACGGGGTCGACGGGCAAGACGTCGACGAAGGACCTGCTCGCGTCGGCGCTGGCGACCGAGCTTCGCGTGCACGCGAATCGCTCCTCGTTCAACAACGAGATCGGTCTCCCCGTGACCTTGCTCGGTGCCCGCGACGACACCGAGGTGCTCGTGTGCGAGATGGGAGCGCGCGTCGCCGGCAACGTCGCCGCACTCTGCGCCGTCGCCCGCCCCGAGATCGGGGTGATCACCAACATCGGGATGGCGCACGCCGAGCACCTCGGAGGCGCCGACGGAACCGAGCGCGTCAAAGGCGAACTGCTCGAAGCGCTCCCCGCCGACGGGCTCGCGGGGTTGAACGCCGACGACCCCGTCTCGTTGCGGCTCGCCCGCCGGTCGAAAGCGCCGGTGGCCACCGCAGGCCGCGCTTCCGACGCGACCGTCCGGATCGTCTCGGCGACGATCGACGGCGAGCTGCGGTGCTCGATCCGGCTGCGGACTCCGTGGGGCGACGTCGAGAGCCGGCTCGGCCTGCGCGGCGCGCACCAGGCGGCCAATGCCGCCTTGGCCGCGACCGCCGCGCTCCACCTCGGCGTGTCGCCCGCGGGGGTCGCCGAGGGACTCGCCGCCGCCCGGGGATCATCGTGGCGGATGGAGTTGGCGCATACCGTCGACGGGATCACGATCCTCAACGACGCCTACAACGCCAATCCGGATTCGATGCGCGCCGCGCTCGAGGCGGTGCGCGACCTCGCGGTCGACGGCCGCCGATACGCCGTGCTCGGGACGATGCGCGAGCTCGGTGCCGACAGCGTCGCCGAACACCGTGCGATCGGTCGCTTCGCAGCGGCGTGCGGGATCGATCACCTCGTCGTGGTCGGCGACGACGACGAGGTCGGTGGATTGGCGAGTGGCGCACGCGAGGCCGGAGCCGCGGTCGAACAGGTCGACGACGCGACTGCAGCGCTCGAGGCCGTGCGTCTGCGTCTGCGCGCGGGCGACGCGCTCCTCGTCAAGGCGAGTCGCGCCGTTGGCCTCGAGTCGATCGCGCTCGCGCTCTGTGCCGCGGGAGCCGACGCCTCGTGATCTCGATCTTCCTGGCGGTCGCGTCGAGCTTCTTCGTCTCGGTCACCGCGACGCCCTTCCTCATTCGTTGGCTGCGAGGCCGCAGCTACGGCCAACAGATCCGCGACGACGGGCCCGTGGAGCACCCGCACGTGAAGAAGGTCGGCACGCCCACGATGGGTGGATTCGTGATCATGGCCGGCGTGATCGTCGGCTACCTCGTTCCGCACGCTCGCGTGAACGACGTGAAGTTCTCCAACTCCGGGATGCTGCTCGTCGCGCTCATCTTGTCGTGCGGTGTGATCGGATGGCTCGACGACTGGCTGGGCCTCAAGTACAAGCGCAACCTCGGGTTGCGCAAACGCGGCAAGCTCGCAGGCCAGCTCCTCGTCGCGTCCGCGTTCGCGGTGCTCGCTGTCAACACGTTGCCGATGTCGACGCACCTGTCGTTCACGCGTGACCTGTCGTTGGACCTCGGTCCGGTCGGCTGGTCGGTCTTCGCGGTCGTCGTGCTGTTGAGTTCCACGAACGCGCTCAACCTCACCGACGGGCTCGACGGTCTCGCGGCAGGCTCGGCGCCGTTCACGTTCGCGGTCTTCGCCGTGATCGGGTTCTGGCAGTTTCGCCACTTCGAGGTGTACGACATCCGTACGGCGCACGCCCTCGACATGTCGATGGTCGCCGCCGCGATGGTCGGCGCGTGTGCCGGCTTTCTCTGGTGGAACGCCGCACCCGCCCGGATCTTCATGGGCGACACGGGTTCGATGGCCCTCGGCGGCGGTATCGCGGGCCTCGCACTCCTCAGCCGGACCCACCTGCTCCTCGTCGTGCTCGGTGGCCTGTACATCATGGAGACGATGTCGGTCGTGCTCCAGGCGATCAGCTTTCGCGGATTCGGACGGCGGCTCTTCCTCATGTCGCCGATCCATCACCACTTCGAGCTCAAGGGCTGGCCCGAGACCACCGTCACGATCCGCTTCTGGTTGCTCGCTGCCGCATTCAGCGCGGCAGGCCTCGGTCTGTTCTTCGCCGACTTCATCAACCTCCCTCCGATCCCCGGGGTGAAGGATTGAGCGCGGCGCGCGCGGATCGGCGTGCGGTCGTGATCGGGCTCCGCAAGACCGGCGAAGCGGTCGCGGCGGCACTGCGGGCCGAGGGCTGGTCGGTGACGGTGGCCGAAGATGCGCCCGGTACTCCCGGCTACGCAGCACGCGCGGCGACCGTGCGTGCGCTCGGTGCCGAGATCGTCGAGTCACCGACCGACTGGGACACGCTGCTCGCCGGTGCCGAACTCCTCGTCCCGAGCCCCGGTGTCCGACCGACCCATCCTGGTGTCGCGGCTGCGCGCGCCGGCGGGATCGCGGTGCGCAGCGAGATCGACCTGGCCGCCGAACGGATCACCTGCCCGATCGTCGCCGTCACCGGGACGAACGGCAAGACCACGGTCACCGAACTCATCGCCGCGATGCTGCGCGCCGACGGTCGAACGGTCGCGTGCGGTGGCAACATCGGGACCCCGCTGATCGAGTCGGCCGGTACCGCGGCCGACCTCGTGGTCGCCGAGGTGAGTTCGTTCCAACTCGAATTCACGACCGATGCCTGGCGGCCCGCGATCGCCGTCGTGCTCAACGTCGCCGACGACCACCTCGACTGGCACGGTTCGTTCGCTGCCTACGCCGCGGCCAAGGCCAGGGTGTTCGCTGCACAGCGATCCGACGACCTCGTCGTGGTCGCGGCCGCCGACCCCGCCGCGCTGGCACTCGTCCGAACGGCGCCCGGTCGTGTGATCGAGGCGCGGCTCGACGCCGACCAGGCCGACCTACGGCTCGCCGACGGATCGGTCGTCGTCCCCGTCGCCGACCTGCCGCGCACGTTGCCGCACGACCGCACGAACTCGCTCGTCGCCGCCGAGGCCGCCCACGCCGCCGGCGCGTCGATCGGCGCGATCGCGGCGACGCTGCGCAACTACCGGCCTCCGCATCACCGCGTGGAGTTCGTCGGCGAGCGCGATGGCGTCGCCTGGTTCGACGACTCCAAGGCCACCACTCCGCATGCCGCCGGTCGTGCGATCGAGGCGTTCGACTCGATCGTGCTGCTCGCCGGTGGCCAGAACAAGGGCCTCGACCTGACTGCGCTCGCCGGGCCGATCGATCGCGTCCGTGCAGTCGTGGCGATCGGCCAGGCCGCCGACGAAATCGTCGCGGCGTTCGGTGACCGGCGGCCGGTCGTGGTCGCGACCTCCATGCGGGAAGCGGTCGCCGCCGCGGCGAGGCTCGCGCGGCATGGCGATCGGGTCCTCCTGTCGCCCGGTTGCGCGAGCTACGACTGGTACTCGGGTTACGACGAGCGGGGCGACGACTTCGCCCGCGAGGTACGCACGCTCCTGACGGAGCCAGAGCCGGAGGCGGAACGGTGACGGAGCCGGAGGCGGCACGATGAGCATCGACGCGATCGTCACGCGCGGACGTGGTTGGTATCGGCGCAGCGGCGGAGGTTCGCCGTCGCACACCCCCCTGTCGCTCACGATGATGGCGCTCGTCGGGATGCTCGTGGTACTCGGCCTGCTGATGGTGCTGTCGACATCGTCGCTCTTGGGGCTCGAGGAAGGCATCTCGGCGTGGGACGGCTTCGTCCGCCAGTCGATGTGGGCGGTGGTCGGCCTCGTCGCGTTCGGGATCGCCGCGCACGTGCACTTCCGCGCCTGGCGCACGCTGGGTCCGGTCATCTTGGCGGTCGCGTTCGTCACGCTCGTGCTCGTGCTCGTGCCGGGAATCGGGAGCCTGCGCGACGGCGCGCGGCGCTGGATCGAGTTCGGTCCGGTCGGATTCCAGCCGAGCGAGATCGCCAAGCTGGGCATGCTGTGTTACGCGGCCACGGTGCTCGATCGACGTGTCGATCGGCTCGACGATTGGCGCGCGACCTTCGCCCCGGTGTTCGCGGTCGTGGTGGCGCTCGGAGTACTGGTCATGCTGGAGCCCGATCTCGACACCACGATCGAGATCGCGCTGATCGCCGCGACGGTGTTGTTCGTCGGAGGCGTCGCGTTGCGCCACATCGGATTCCTACTCGCGCTCGGAGGAGCCGTCACCCTCGGGTTCGTGCTCGCGTTCCCCTGGCGGATGTCGCGATTGCTCGCGTTCTTGCACCCGACCGCCGACCCGCAGGGCGCCGGCTATCAGACGCGCCAGTCGCTGATCCACATCGGCAGTGGGGGATTGTCGGGCGTCGGGCTCGGCCAGGGCCGCGCGAAGTGGGAGGGCGGGCTCCCCGCGGTGCACACCGACTTCATCTTCAGCAACATCGGCGAGGAACTGGGGCTGCTCGGCGGGCTGATCGTGCTGGCGCTCTTCCTCATGTTCGCGGTCGTGGGCTTTCGGATCGCGGTCCGCATCGGCGAACACGACCGGTTCGGCATGTTGCTCGCCGCGGGCGCGACCGCCTGGGTCGGCTTCCAGGCGCTCATCAACACCGCGATGACCGTCGGGCTCCTGCCGGTCACCGGCACGCCGCTCCCGTTCATCTCCGTCGGCGGGTCGTCGCTCGTCTCGTTCATGATCGCCGCAGGGATCCTCGTCAACCTCGGGCGGCACTGCACGCCGCGCACCGTGCCCCGCTCCGCGGGCCACCCCGCGGTGCGCGCGCGAGCGGCGGTGACAGGCCCGCGGCCGGCACCCACGTGATCGAGGCTCGCGCGCCGGTGGCGATCCTGCTCGTCGCGGGCGGCACCGGCGGGCACGTGTACCCCGCACTCGCGGTTGCCGCCGCACTGGGTCGGGCCGCCGACGAAACAGCCGTCTCGGTCGAGTTCGCCGTCGACGCGCGCCCGGCATCGGCCGAGGCCGTGACCAGCGCGGGTCACCCCGTGGCGGTCCTGCCGATCCGACACGGACTCCAGCGCCACGCGGTGCTCGCGAACGTGCGCGTCGCGATCGACCTCGTGCGTTCGTTCGCTGTCGCGTACCGCCTGCTCCGACGCGTACGGCCGGTCGCGGTCGTCGGCTTCGGTGCGTACGTGACCGTGCCCGTCGTGGTCGTCGCGCGGGCACTGCGGATCCCGGTCGTCGTCCACGAACAGAACGGCCGCGCCGGGATGGCGAACCGACTCGCTGTGCGTCTCGGCGCGCGAGCCGCGATCTCGATTCCCGGGACTGCACTCGCCCGCGCCGTGCTCACCGGGAATCCGGTACGACCCGAAATCCTCGCCGTCGAACGCGCACCGGTGCGTCCGCCGCTCGTCGGCATCGTGGGCGCGTCACTCGGAGCCGTCGTGCTCAACGACGCGGCGCTCGACCTCTACGACCGGTGGCGCACGCGGTCCGACATCGCGGTGCGGGCAGTGACGGGCGCTCGCTACTACGAGTCCTGTGCGCGGCGCCTCGAGTCGGAGCAGCGCGCGGGCGACGTGCTCGACTTCCGTTTCGTGCCGTACGAACACGACATGGCCGGGCTCTACCGGAGCGCGTCGGTGATGGTCACCCGTGGGGGCGGCACCGTCGCGGAGCTGGCGGCCGTC
>SXJQ01000258.1 GCA_005779345.1 Actinomycetota bacterium | reverse complement strand
GCGAGGTGCACACGCTTGCCGATCTGCGCGCAACTCCCGACGGTCGCCCACGTGTCGACCATCGAGCCGTCGTCGACATACGCACCGATGTTCACATAGCTCGGCATCAGCACGACGCCACTGCCGAGATACGCGCCGAAGCGGGCGCTGCCGCCCGGCACGACCCGGACACCGGCCGCCTTGTAACCCCGCTTCAGGGGGAGCTTGTCGACGTACTCGTAGGGCCCGCACTCGATGATCTGCATCTGTTGGTACTTGAACCACAGGAGCACCGCGTGTTTCGCCCAGGTGTGGACGATCACGTCGTCGCCGTTCGCTTCGGCGACGCGGGCCTCCCCCCGGTCGAGCATCCCGATCGCGGTGCGCACCGCGTCGTGGGCCTGCGACGCCGGGAGGATGTCGTCGGCGGCGTCGCCTGCCTCGAAGAGCTTCGTGATCGTGGCAGCGAGGTCGGTCATCGCCGCGTCTCCCGGCGCCGGTCGGGTGCTGTCATCTCGGGCTCCTCTTCGCTGTCGGATCCATCTCGTGGGTGCGGCGCTCGTCGGAGTCGGTAACGACGTCGGCGAGCCGCGCGGCGGCGAACTCCAGCCGGTCGGTGGGCTGGACGAGCGCGAGCCGCACGTGGTCGGCACCGGCGGGGCCGTAGAGGTCGCCGGGCGCGACGAGAATCCCGCCGTGAGCGAGGCGCGCCGCGATCTCCCAGCCGTCGTCGACGCCGTGCGCGCTGCGCAGCCACAGGTAGAACGCGGCCGGCCCGCCGTCGTGCACCAGGCCGAGCGGCGCGAGCGCCTCGAGCATCAACGCCCGGCGTTCCTCGTAGCGACCACGCTGGACCGCGACGTGTTCGTCGTCGGCCAAGGCGGCCACCGCCGCGGCCTGCACCGGAGTCGGAGCCATGAAGCCCCAATGTTTGCGGGCCTCGACGAGATAGCGCACGAGCTCGGCATCCCCCGCGTAGAACCCGGCGCGCATGCCGGCGAGATTCGAGCGCTTCGACAACGAATGCACCGCGAGCACTCCGTCGGAACCCGCGGCGAGGATCGTGTGCCGATCGCGCGCGAACTCCACGTAGCACTCGTCGCTCGCGACGACGACACCGTGTGTGCGTCCCCACTCGGCGACCGCGGCCATGCGCGCGGCGTCGGCGACGCATCCCGATGGGTTGCCCGGCTCGTTGATCCACAGCACGAGCGCGCGGGCGGCGTCGGTCGGGTCGATCGCGTCGAGATCGAGATGCCAATCGGCGTCGAGTGGCACGGCGACCGAGCGAATGCCTGCGAGCGTCGCACCCATCTCGTAGGTGGGGTACGCGACCGCGGGGAAGAGCACGGTGTCGCGACTCGGGTCGCGACGGTACAGCAGTTGCGGCAGTCCCCCGACGAACTCCTTGGTGCCGATGCACACACCGACATTCGCGGGTGACACGGTCGCCCCGAGGCGCCGATCGATCCATGCCGCGGCCGCCTCGCGATAGGCGGCCGTCCCCGCCGATGGCGGGTAGCCGGCACTGTCGCGCAATGCCGCTGCCGCCGCCGCCGCGACGAAGTCGGGGACCGGATCGCACGGTGTTCCGACCGAACAGTCGACGAGCCCTCCGGGCAACGAGTCGGCGAGCCGTCCGAGCGCGTCGAGGCGCTCGTAGGGGTACGGCGGGGGCACGAAGGGGGCGGCGCTCACGGGCCGGTCAACCTATCGCCCGCCGCGGACCGACGGCTCGTCGATGAACTCGCGGAGCCGGCCGGCGAGTTCGTCCGACAACCGGGCCTGCACGCGGGTGGCGTCACCGTCGTGCACCTCGGTGAGCACCTCGCCTTCGCGGTGCAAGGTGGCGAGCACGTCGCCGCGGTCGTAGGGCACGTGCAGTTCCACCACGAGCGCGAGCGCGCGCAGTCGTTCGCCGATGCGCCCGACCAACTCCGCGATGCCGGTGCCCGTGCGCGCCGATACCGCGATCGAACCGGGATGGCGAGCGACGAGATCGGCGACGATTTCGGGAGCGGCAAGATCGGCCTTGTTCCAGACGAGCAGTTCGGGTCGATCCCCCGCGCCGATCTCGGCGAGCACGGTGTGCACCGCGTCGATGTGCGCGTTCGGATCGGCGCTCGCAGCGTCGACCACGTGCACCAGGAGGTCGACGTCGGCGACCTCCTCGAGCGTCGAGCGAAACGCCTCGATCAGTTGGTGCGGGAGTCGTTGCACGAAGCCGACGGTGTCGGAGACGAGGATCGTCTCGCCCCCGGGGAGCGCGAGCCGTCGGGTCGTGGGATCGAGGGTCGAGAAGAGCTGGTCTGCGACGAGCACGGCGGCGGCCGTGATGCGGTTGAGCAGCGTGCTCTTGCCCGCGTTCGTGTAGCCGACGAGCGCGACGCGCGCGAGCCCACGACGGCGCCGCGCCTTGCGCTGCACGCTTCGATTTGCCGTGAGGGTGGCGAGATCGCGTTCGAGCTTGCGTACCCGCCGCAACACCGCGCGCCGATCGACCTCGAGTTGGGTCTCGCCCGGGCCGCGACGCGCGCCGCTGATGCCGCCAGCCTGCTGGCTGAGCTGCGCCCCGCGCCCCCGCAGCCGCGGCAATCGGTACCGGTGCTGCGCGAGCTCGACCTGGACCATGCCCTCCTGGCTCGTCGCATGCTGGGCGAAGATGTCGAGGATCAACGCGGCGCGGTCGACGACGTCGCAGCCGAACACCGCCTCGAGGTTCCGCTGTTGGGCGGGACTGAGCTCGTCGTCGAACACGACGACGTCGACGTCGAGGCCTTCGGCAATCGCGGCGAGCTCCTCGGCTTTGCCCCGCCCGACGTAGGTTGCGGCATCCGGTGCGCGTCGCCGCTGCAGGTCGGCGTGCACCACGAGCGCGCCTGCCGTTTCGGCGAGCAGCGCGAGCTCGTCGAGCGAGGCCTCGGCCAACTCGACGTCGCCGCCCGTTGCGGCGGTGGTACCGACGAGCAACGCACGTTGCTGGACGACCTCGAAGTCGGTCTCGGTCGCTGTCAGCCGGCGGCGTTGCCGCGCGGTGTGCCCCGCGCGACTCAACGCAGTGCCGCGAGCAACCGCTCGCGATCGATCGTGACGTCGAACACGTGCACGACGGGCCCACCGAGCGTGATCGTCTCGCCGAGCGCGACCGTCAGCACCCCGCCGGGAACGTGTACCGCCACAGAGTCGTCGACGAGCCCGCGGCGGTGGAGTGATGCCGCCGCGGCACACACGCCCGTCCCGCACGACAGCGTCTCACCGACGCCGCGCTCCCACACGCGCATCGCGATCTCGCGGCGGCTCCGAGCAACGGCGAACTCGACGTTGGTGCGGTGCGGGAATCGCGGGTCGCGCTCGATGCGCGGCCCATGGACGCTCACCGCGACGTCGTCGGGCGAGTCGACGAGCACCACGACGTGCGGGTTGCCGAGGTCGAGCGAATCGCAGGCGATCGTGGTGACGCCACCGACGCCCGCCGGGCCGTCGAAGTCGATGTCGATCGTCGGCCCGAACCGCGCCGGCCCCATGTCGACCTCGGCGCCGAGCACACCTCCGTCGCCGCCTCGCGTGAGCACGACCTCGCGGCGACCCGCGCCGGTGGCGACCGTGAGGCGGTCGCCGTCGCCGAGGCCCTGCGCGGCAGCGACCCAGGCGAGACAGCGAATCCCGTTGCCGCTCATCTCGGCGATGCCGCCGTCGGCGTTCTGGAGCAGCATCGAACAATGCGCTCCGTCGGGGGCCGAGGGTCCGATGGTGATGAGCCCGTCGGCGCCGATGCCCCGGTGACGATCGCAGAGGGCCGCGACCGTGACCGCGTCGAGGTGGTCGTCGGGATCGCCGGCGATCCGTACCAAGAAGTCGTTGCCCGTGGCGTGGAGTTTGGAGAGGTGCACGATGTCCTCGGTGTTCGCCGGACTCGGTCCGTCGGTGGTCGCGAGCCTAACGGTGGCCGGGATCCGGTCAGCCAGGATTCAGGCCGGACTCGGATCGGGTTCGGATCGGGGGCTCGGTGGCGGGGTCGGCGACCTCGGGGAACCAACGCGCCGCGACGGCGAGGGGCTCGGCCGCGCGGATCCAGGCAATCCGCGGGTCGCGCCGGAACCACATCCGTTGCCGGCGAGCGAAGCTCCGGGTGCGACG
Organism: Actinomycetota bacterium; assembly: GCA_005779345.1. GTDB lineage: Bacteria > Actinomycetota > Acidimicrobiia > IMCC26256 > PALSA-610 > SXJQ01. The sequence goes on along the minus strand of SXJQ01000258.1, from coordinate 382 downwards.
TTCGACGAGCGCGAACGCGTCGTCGAGCGACGTCGCGTTGTCGAGCGCGCCGGCGATCTCCTTGTAGCCGATCGCCTGACGAGCGCTGCGCGCCCAGGGACCGGCGGCGAGCCGGGCGACCTCGTCGACGAGACCCGCGGCGCGCATCGCCGCGACCCGATCGGTGATCCGCGCGGCGAGTTCGGCGCGGGGCGACCACAGCCCGACGAGACGCACCGAGAACGCGGTCGGGTTCGCCACCTCCCCCGGATCGCCGGGACCGCCGAAGACACCGGGACCGCCGAAGACACCGGGACCGCCGACGACACCGGGACCGAACGACGAGAACGGCCTGCCCGTGATCCGGATCACCTCGAGCGCGCGGACGATACGGCGCTGGTTG
>SXJQ01000257.1 GCA_005779345.1 Actinomycetota bacterium | reverse complement strand
TGTCTTTGTGAATAATTGGGCATCGCCGCGCCCGCCGCGTCGGCGGCGGCTCGCGGCACCGGCGACCTCACGGTCCCGTTCGACAACATCCGCAAGCGCACGGCCGAGCACATGGTGCGATCCAAGGCCACGAGCGCGCACGTCTCCACCGCGGTCGAGGTCGACTTCGAACACGTCGAGCGTGTCCGCCGGCGTCACGGCGACGAGTTCAAGGCCGAGGAGGGCTTCTCGCTCACCTACCTGCCGTTCATCTGCCGGGCGTTCGCGGATGCGGTGCACGAGTTCCCGCACGTCAACGCGACGGTCGACGGCGATTCACTCGTCGTGCACCGCGACGTGCACCTCGGCATCGCGATCGACCTCGACTTCCACGGCCTGCTCGCGCCGGTCGTCCGCGACGTCGACGGCAAGCGGTTACGACTCGTGGCACGCGAGATCCGCGACCTCGCGACGCGGGCTCGGAGCAAGCAACTCGCGCCGGCCGAGATCAGTGGCGGAACGTTCACGATCACGAACATGGGTCCGTTCGGTACCGCCATCACGATTCCGATCATCAACCAGCCGCAGGTCGCGATCCTCGCCACCGATGGCGTCGCCAAGAAACCCGTCGTGGTCGAGGGCCCCGACGGGGAGGATGCGATCGCGATCCATCACGTCGGGATGCTGGCACTCACCTGGGACCACCGAGCATTCGACGGCGCGTACGCGGCATCGTTCTTGCGGACCATGGCCCAGATCCTCGAGACGCGCGACTGGGATCCCGAGCTCGCATGACGCTCCAGGTCCGCTGGCTCGGACGGGTGCCGTACGCGGAAGCCGACGCACTGCAGCGCGCGCTGCACTCGCGTTCGGTCGACGACCATCTGCTCCTCCTCGAACATCCGCACGTGTACACGATGGGCAGCTCGGCCAAGGCGGAGCACGTGCTCGTCGATCCGGCGACGGTCGGTGCCGACCATGTCTCCGCCGACCGCGGCGGCGACGTCACCTATCACGGTCCGGGTCAGCTCGTCGGCTACCCGATCGTGTCGCTCGGCGAATGGCGCGCGGGCCAGCGCGACGTCGCGGCCTACGTGCGCCGGCTCGAAGCGGTGCTCGTTGCGGTGCTCGCCGACTTCGGGATCGAAGCGGGTCGCAGCGAGGGCTATCCGGGGGTCTGGGTCGGCGACGAGAAGGTCGCGGCGATCGGTGTGCGGGTGGCCCGGGGCCGCACCCGGCACGGGTTCGCGCTCAACGTCGACCCCGACCTCGCCATGTTCGACCACATCGTTCCGTGCGGAATTCGCGACCGACAGGTCACCTCGATGGCGAAATGCCTCGGTGCGACACCCGACCTCCGTACCGTGGCGGATCGGATCGTGGCCCGGTTCGTCGAGTTCTTCGGTCACGATGTCGTCGAGCGCCACGATGTCGTGTGGCGCGAGCGCGACGCCGATCCGGCGGCGTTCACCCGCGGAGCAGGAGCATCCGCCGAGCGCCCGGTCCGGTTGCTCGGCCGTCTCGCCGCGGCCGGGGTGACCGTGCCCGAGGCGGCCGCGCGACCGGGATGGATGAAGGTCAAGGCCAGCTTCGACGACGGATATCTCGAGATGAAGCAGCGCGTGCGCCGGCTCGATCTCCACACGGTCTGTGAATCCGCGGGCTGTCCCAACATCTTCGAGTGTTGGGCGGATCGCACGGCGACCTTCATGATCCTGGGCGAGCGCTGTACGCGGGCGTGCGGCTTCTGTCTGATCGACACGCGGTATCCAGAACCCGTCGACCTCGACGAGCCGGAGCGGGTTGCGGTCGCCGTGCGCGAGATGGGTTTGGCTCACGCTGTGGTCACGTGTGTCGCTCGCGACGACCTCGCCGATGGCGGCGCCGCCGTGTTCGCCGCGACCGTCGCGGCGATCCGCCGCGAGAACCCCCTCACCAGAGTCGAGTTGCTCATCTCGGACTGCAAGGGCGACGAGGCCTCACTCGCCACCATCTTCGCGTCGCGACCCGACGTGTTGAACCACAACCTCGAGACCGTGGCGCGCCTCCAACGCGCTGCCCGACCGTCCGCGGGGTACGCGCGGAGTCTCGCGGTGCTTGCCCGCGCGAAGGACGCCGGCCTGACCACCAAGTCGGGGCTCATCGTCGGTCTCGGTGAGACGGTGCCCGAGGTGCGCGCCGCGATCCGCGACCTGCGTGCCGTCGGGGTCGACCTGCTCACGGTCGGGCAATACCTCCAGCCCACGGCGCGTCACCTCCCGGTCGTTCGCTGGTGGACGCCCGAGGAGTTCGATGTTCTCGGCGCGTACGCGCGCGACCTCGGGTTCGCGCACGTGGAGTGCGGCCCGCTGGTACGGAGCAGCTATCACGCCCGCGCGGGCGCCGACGGCATGGCACCCGCGACGCCCTGAAGCACGACGTCGGTTCGCAACCGCGTGGCCGGCGGTTCGGGTGGATGGCGCCTCAGGTGCCGGAGTGACGCCCGGTCGCGCCTTCGACGGCTCGCACGACGACGTCGCTCGCGGTGCCGATGAGGATTGCCAGGTCGAGCGAGAGCGACCAGTTCTCGACGTAGAACAGGTCGAGCCGCCGATAGGTCTCGAAATCCGGGTCGTCGCGCGCTTCGAGCTGCCAGAGTCCGGTCACGCCGGGGCGGACCGAGAACCTCCGCAGCAACTCGTCGTCGAACTCGGCGACCTCGCGCTCGAGCGCCGGTCGTGGCCCGACGAGCGTCATCGTGCCGTTGACGATGTTGAGGAGCTGGGGCAGTTCGTCGAGGCTGGTCGCACGCAGCATGCGACCGATACCGGTCACGCGCGGGTCGTCTTCGATCTTGAACAGAGGTCCGTCGCGGAGGTTCTGGTCGGCGAGCGCGGCCGCCTGTTGTTCGGCGTCGGCACACATCGTCCGGAACTTGTAGATCCGGAAGGTCCGCCCGTGGAAGCCGACTCGCTGCTGGGTGAAGAGCACCGGGCCCGGACTCGTGACCTTGATGGCCACCGCGATCGCGATCGCGATCGGCAGGGTAAGGAGCAAGAGTGCGGGCGCGACGATCAGATCGAGCGCCCGCTTGGCGAAGTGCTCGGCCCGCGACAACTGCGCGGGTTCGAGGTAGAGGAGCGGTTCGTACGCGATGTCGTGGGTGATGACCCGTTCCTGCGCGAAGCCGCGGAGACCCGACATGATCTGGACGTGGAGCCGAGCGTCGAGCATGTCTCGGAGCAGGCGACTGCGCTCCTCGACGGGCGCGCTGTTGTCGGCGACGATCACGCCGTTCGCGCCGACGCGCAGCGCGAGTTCGATCGTGTTCGTGACCGCGCCGAGGAACGGGGCCTCGATCGCGTGGTCGCGGTGCTGCACGGGATCACCGACCACGCCGACGACGCGATAGCCGAACGCGGGGTGCCGTTCGATGTGGTGGACCAGTGACGCTGCCGCGGCGTCGGTCCCGACCACGATGATCGGCCGGAGGTTGAGCCCGGCCCGCCGACGACGCATCATCACGCTGCGGTAGCCGCCGCGCGCCAGCGTCGTGAACAGGAACGTGAGCGCCATCCCGACGAACAACGCACGGACGGGATGCGGTGTCTCGAGCGCCCACATCACGAGGCCGCCACCGATCGTCACCCGCACGGCGACGCGACCGAGCCGAGCCATCTCGACTGCCCGGACGGCACACACTCTGGCGAGGTAGAGCCGCTGCCGGCTGTTGAACACGACCACGGCCGCGCCCTGCATCGGCACGAACCAGAGCGGGAGCCCGGCGGTGCGCAACACGATCCAGGGGACGAGCCAGGCGACGCTCCCCGAGACGAAGTCGCACGCCATGAGCGTCAGTCGGAGCGTGTTGACGCCACGCGTGGGTGTGAGTTCGGGCCCGCGGCGGCGCGACCAGGCCGCGCGCCGCGTCGTCTCGCCGACGTGCGTGGGTGTCGTGGCAGTGCGCGCCAGCTCCCGCATGATCGTCGTGCCTCGGCCTCTCGGAGTCTTCCCGCTTCCACATGCCTTCGACCGGTCCACGAGCCGCCTTGAGACCCGTCGGGCCAGATGACCGATGGGCAGCGGGCCGACGGGCGGGGCCGGATCCGAGGGTCACACCCGGTTCTGCGAGACTGCGGCGATGCGGTCCGCCGATCTCCCGAAGCGCCGGAGCGCCCGCGGCGCGGTCGGAAGTGCGGTCCGACGGGCGCGGCTCGCGATTCGCCGCCGGTGGCTCCAAGGCCGCGGGTTCCTCGCCCGCCTCGATCCCGGACTCCGTCGCCGCGACATCCGCCGGTCGGCGCCCGAGCGTTTCGTCCGGGCCGCGTACCCGATCATGCTCCGACGCCGGGCCGACCCCGACGGGGTGCGCAACTATGTCGAGCACCTCGAGCGTGGCCGCCTCACCCCCGACGGCGTGCTCGACGAGATGCTCACCTCGATGGAGCTACGCGCGGTGCCCTTCGTGAACCCGCTGCGAGCGCTCCATCAGTCGCGGTGCGACTTCGTGCGGATGTTGCCGCGGGGTGCTCGCATCCTCGACCTCGGTGGCACCGACCAGGAGCACCCCGAGGGCGCGCTCGTCTCGATGGGCTATCCGTACCGATTCGACGAGTTGGTCATCGTCGATCTGCCCCACGACGACCGCCACGAGATCTATACCCGCAGTGAACGCGCCGATCGACTGACGACGCCGCTGGGACTCGTCCGCTACGAGTACCACTCGATGGTCGACCTCGACCGGTACGCGAACGACGCGTTCGACCTCGTCGTCTCGGGCGAGAGCATCGAACACATCTCCGAGGCCGGAGCCGACGTGATGCTCGAGGGGGTGCTGCGCGTGCTGCGCCCGGGAGGTTGGTTCTGCCTCGACACACCGAACCGGCGGGCAACCGTGGTGCACGTCGGCGCCGACCGGCTCACCAATCCCGACCACGAACTCGAGTACACCCACGCCCAGCTCGCCACCAAGCTCGCGCTCGCCGGGTTCGACGTGGTCGACGCATTCGGCCTCTCCTATGTGGGCGACTCGATTCGCTCGGGCGTGTTCTCCGAGGCCGAGTTCGCGCGCAACCACGGCGTGTTCCATGCCATCGACGACTGCTACCTGCTCGCGTACCTCTGTCGGAAGCCGGCGTGACGGTCCCGGCGACCGCGGCCGCGGCGGCCTCGGCAACTCGGACGGGGCGCATCGAGCGCGTCCAAGCATGCATGGCCGAGGCCGGCGTCGACGCGCTGTTGCTCTCGGTCGGACCCGATCTCCCGTACCTCGTCGGGTACGAGGCGATGCCGCTCGAACGCCTCACGATGCTCGTGCTCCCGCGCTCGGGCGCCGCTCGGCTCGTCGTACCCAGACTCGAGGCGATGCGCGTCGACGCGGCGGTCCCCGCCGAGGTCGTCGCGTGGGACGAGACCGACGATCCGGTGGCGCTCGTCGCGTCGATGGTGGCGCCCGACGCCGTGCTCGCGATCGGCGACCGGACCTGGGCGAGGTTCGTCGTGGATCTCCAGGGCGCCTTGCCGTCGGCGTCGTGGCGGCGGGGGAGCGAGGTCATCGGGCCGGTCCGCATCGTCAAGGACGACACCGAGATCGCTGCGCTCGAGACCGCAGCGAACGCCGTCGACGACATTGCGGTCGCGATGCGCGGCGTTGCGTTCGCGGGACGCAGCGAGATCGACGTGCACCGAGAACTCGCCGAACGGATCGCCGCGGCCGGTCACCAGCGCCTCAACTTCGCCATCGTCGCCGCCGGGCCGAACGCAGCGAGCCCCCACCACGAACCCGGCTCGACCGTGATCCGCGACGGCGACCTCGTGCTCTGCGATTTCGGCGGGACGATGCACGGCTACTGCTCCGACATCACGCGCATGTACTCCGTGGGCGAACCCACCGCCGAGGTCGCCGAGTCGTACGCCGTGCTGCGGGCCGCCCAGGAGACGGGCGTGCGCGCGGCGGTCGTCGGAGCCACGTGCGAGTCGGTCGATCGCGCGACGCGATCCGTGATCGAAGCTGCCGGTCTCGGTGCTCACTTCGTGCATCGGACGGGGCACGGCATCGGTGCCGAGGAGCACGAAGATCCGTACATCGTCGCCGGCGACCTACGACCGCTCGTACCCGGCCACGCGTTCAGCATCGAGCCGGGCATCTACGTTTCGGGCCGTTACGGCATGCGCCTCGAAGACATCGTGGTCGCGACCGCCGACGGACCGCGCCGGTTGAACGCTGCACCGCGCGACCTCGCGATCGTCGCGTGATCCGACGATGAAGCTCGACGCCGCGACGTTTCTCGTGCAGTGGTCGACGGGAGGCCTCGCGTTCCTGTGGCTCACGACGCGCCGGCGAGAGGTCGGCATCGGGTATGGCTGGCTGCTGCGGGCGATCTACGGCGTGCTCGGCGCGGGCGGCCTGGCGATCCTGCTCGCGCAGGGCGTCGACTCGACGGCGCGCGCCGTCGCCGCAATCGGTGCCGGCGGTGTCGTGGTGGGATCGGTCATGGCACTCGGTGCCTCGATCCGACACCGCACCCTCGAATCGTTCGACACGCGCGTCGACCTGATCGCTCCCGTGTCGGGCCTCGCAGCGCTGCTCGGCGCAGCGACATTCGTCGGGGGCGGCGCGGTGCTCGCCGCCGCTCGCCTGGTCGTCGGGGCCGCGTTCCTCGGCTGCATCGCCGACGCGATGCTGCTCGGTCACTGGTACCTCGTGCAGCCGGGCCTCCGCCGTGAACCGCTCGGTGAGTTGGTGCGCTGGAACGCATGGTTGTGGCCGGTCGAGGTCGGGCTGCTGCTCGTCCCGACCGGGATGGTCTCGGCGCTCGTCGGCACGATCGACGACGGCTACAACGGGTTGCTCGGGTGGGTCTGGGTCGCGTGCGCGGTCTCGACGATCGCGCTGGTGGGCGTCACCTGGCTCGCCCTCCGCGAGCGGTACTACAGCGCGGTGATGAGCGCGACGGGGCTCCTCTACCTCGCCATCCTCACCGCGTTCGGCACCGACCTGATCGCGCGCGCCGTGCTCGCCCCCTGAGCGCGTGGCTGCGGGCGTCAGCCGCGGTCGACCTCGTAGAGCCAGTAGTGCTCGTCGGCGACGATGCCGTCGTCGAACGTCGCGAGGAGCCGGAGGTCGGGCGGCAGGTCGTCGAGCGGGGCGGTGCGCAGCACGAGCACGGTCGGTCCCGACGGTCGGAGCACGTCGGCGATCACGTCGGCGAGCGGTCGGGGTCGCCCGCTGCGGTCGGTGTCCCAGATCACGTAACTGCCGAACCGACCACCCTGTGGGTAGTACACCTGCCGTTGCAGGTAACCGGCCACGGTCGACGCCGAGGTGTCGGGGTAGCCGATGATCACCGCCGCATCCAGCCCGTTGGTCTGCAGGTAGCGCGCGACGGCGCGACCGTCGGAGAACGGCGTCGTCCAATCGAGCGCGACGGCGAACGCACCGGCGAACAGGTGCATCACCAGGACGACGGTGAGGACGACGGCTCGGAGTTCGGCCGGTCGCGCTCGCCCGCCGCGATCCTCGCCGGTGGTCGCCATCGAGGGTGCGAGCCAGGAGACCGCGAGGAGCAGCAAGAAGATGTGCCCGTAGTGTCGGCCGCTCGCCGAGTAGCCGATCTTGGCGTACAGGAACACGAGGATCCCGCCGAGTCCGAGGCCCCAGGCGACAAGGGCTCCGGGCTTCGCTCGCAGGGTCGCGGCGACGAGGCCGATCAGCCCGAGCGACAGGATCGCAGCGATCGTGACCCGGCCGTCGAGCACGTTGGTGTTCCAGAACTCGCGCTCGAGGTGGGGGATCGGTACGAACGCCCGCCAGACCGACGCGATCGTCGAGCCCATTTCGCCGGCGTCGAGATCGGTGCGCCAACCGCGGTATTCACCGGCGTTCTCGGGCGGGATGCTCTGGGCGTACGCGACGAGGAGTCCACCGAGGGCGACGGCGGCGCCGATGGCGAGCGACTGTGGTGACGCGGCGCGGGGATCGTCGGATCGGCGGCGCGCGAGTTCGTCGACGAGCAACCCCCCGCCGACGGCGACCGCGAGGATCGCACCGAACGCGCTCGTCAGCGCAACAAGTCCGAGGAGCAGGCCGACGAGCGGAACGTTGCGGGGCGAGCGCGCCGCGACCGCGCACGCGACGACGAGCAACAACACTCCGAGCGCGTAACTGCGCGAGAGCGTGCCGTACTCGAAGACGAGGAAGTAGCCGAACGCGACCATCCCCTTCTGGAGCAAGGTGAACGGTGCGCGGTACACGATCACGGTCATCGTCGCGACCGCGATCGCGTACTGCAGGGCCTGCATCGCTTCGGGCCCATCGAACCAGCGGGTCAACGGATAGAGCAAGAGGTACCAGAGCGCAGGGTGACCCTCGAAGCGCAGGTTGTGGAGCAGATCGCGCAACCCGGTGCTCGACCGGGTCAGGGTCCATGCCTGGAGTTCGTCGCGCCACATCTCGTGGCGCAGGATCGTGAGCCCGACCACGATCGCGAAACCGACGAGGATCGCGAGTTCGATCGCACGGTCGTGGCTCCCGCGGACGCGCGGCGGCGCGCCTGTGGGCGGGGCGGTCGCGCGCGCGGCGCCGACCGCCTCCTGCTCTTCGAGGGCCTCCGTACCCGGGGTTCGACCGCCCGTGGTCATCGACGGCAATGGTAACGGCCGCCGATCCGTATCGCGGTGTGGCCGCAGGGTGTGCGACGCTGGGACCGTGAGACCGCCGTGCCGCATCGTTCTGTGGATCACGGTGGGGCTCATGGTCGTCCCCGCCGTCGCGCAACCGTTCCGGGCGGCCTCCGACGGTTGGTTCCCACTCGGCGACGACGCGGTGATCGCGGTGAAGGCGGACGACGTGTTCAGCGGTCATCCGCCGCTGATCGGAATGCCGTCGACGTTGTCGAACGTGACCGCCGAATCCGCGGCGTCGGAACGCACGTCGCACCTCGGGCCCATGCTGTTCTGGTTGATCGCGATCCCCGAACGATTCGGAGGCCGGGGCCTGGGCGTTTCGCTCCCGGTCGCGATGCTCGCCGTCGCCGCGATGGTCGGCTCGGTGCTCGCTGCCCGCCGGCGCCTCGGCGATACCGCCGCGATCGCGCTGGCCGCAGGGATCGCGGTGATGCTCGTGGCGTTCGGGCGGAGCGTGCTCGCGACGCCGTGGAATCCCTATGTCGCGCTGTTGCCGTTGCTGTGGTATCTCCTCCTCGCCTGGCGCGTCGCGGTGGGCGAGGAGCGAGCGCTCCCGCTGTTCGTCGTGGTCGGCTCGTTCGTCGCGCAGGCCCACGTGCTGTATCTGCCGACCGTCGGCTCGGTCGGCGTCGCCGCGCTCGTCGCCGGTTGGATTGCCCGACGTGGCGAGGCGCGGCGTGACCGGCCATGGCGCGAGGCAGGCACGCGTCGATCGCTCCTCGGCACGGCAGTTGCCGGGGCTGTGTGCTGGTCGACGGTGATCGTCGACCAGGCGTTCACCCGTGACCCGAACCTCTCGGCCGTGCTGCATTCCGCCCGGGTCGGTGCGGCCGAGACGCTCGGGCTCGCGCGGGTCGTACAGCTGGTGAGCCGCGCACTCGTCGTCCCACCAATGTTCGCGGGCGGTCCCGTCGACGACGGCCGCATCGTCTCGATGGGCGCCGGGTCGGCGCTGCCGGTCGTGGCGCTCGGGGCGTGTGTCGCCCTCCTCGCGTTCGGGTCTCGCTCGACGCGCGTCGCTCATGACGTGCGGCGGCTCGCGACCCTGGCGATCTTGGCGATCGGCGCTGCCGTCTGGACGGTGGCGTCGTACCCGCTCGCGTTCCCGGCGATCGCGACCTATCGGCTCTTGTTCCTGGCGCCGCTCGGTCTCTTCGTCTGGTTCGCACTCGCTGCGGTCGTGGCCGACGTCGCCACCTCGACCAACTGGTCGACCTCGCCGCGCCTCGGCGGCGGCCGCCGCCGTGTCTTCGTTGGTGCGGCTGTCGGTGGCGCGGTGGCGGTCGCGGTCGCCGCGACGGTCGGCACGATGTCGGGAGCGGACCCCAACCGTCTCGAACAACCGGGCGGACTCGAGGCGGCGGCCTCGCTGTCGTCGGCCGCGGCGGAGGCGCTCGACCCGGGCGCGGTCTATGAGTTGCGCACCGTCGGTTTCTCGAGCGACGAGGGCGGCATCGGCTACGGCGTGTGGCGGGAGTTGCACCGCCGTGGATTCGAGATGCGCGTGCCGCCCGCGGATCCGTACCTCGCCGACCACTACTCGTCGTCGGACGCCACGCACTACCTGGTGGTCGGCGCTTCGACATCCTCGCTGACGACCACCGACGGCGGAGGTGTGGAGATTGCTCGACACGTCATCGCGCTCGACCCTCCGTCGGGCTCCGAGCGCGCCGCGCTGCTCGAACGGTTCGGCGAGGACCTCCCCGAGTTGACCGCGGCCGGTCGCGCCGTGATCGATGGCGCCGTGATCGATGACGACGCGGTCGAAGCCGAGGACCTCGCGCTGCTCGCGGCCTTGGCCGAGGGCGCCGGCGACGCCGAGGCACTCGCGCGTGGCGACCGCCTGTTGCAGTGGCTCGCGAACCGTTGGATCGATCCGGGCTCGTTCGACATCGCGACCTACCTCGCGGCGCGCGAAGCGGTGAACGCGCCGGCGGCCAAGACGGTGTGGATCGCGGTCGGGACGATCGGCGACGCGCCGGCCGACGTCACACGACGAAGTACTTCGCCTCGGGGTGGGCGACGATGATCGCGCTGGTGCTCTGCTCGGGCACGAGATGGAACTCCTCGGTGAGCTCGACCCCGATTCGGTCGGCGCCGAGCAACTCCACGAGCTTGGTCTGGTCGTCGAGATCGGGGCAGGCCGGGTAACCCCATGAGTACCGCGAACCGCGGTACTGCTGGCGGAAGAGCCCGGCGAGCGACGGGCCGTCTTCGTCGGCGAAGCCCCACTCCTGGCGGATCCGGTGGTGCCACAGTTCGGCGAGCGCCTCGGTCATCTCGACACCGAGGCCGTGCAACAAGAGGTAGTCCTGGTAGCGGTCGGCGGCGAACAGTTCGTGCTCGCGCTCGCTGACGCGGCTGCCCATCGTGACGATGTGGAACGCCGCGTAGTCGGCTTCGCCGCCGGTCGCGTCGCAGAAGAAGTCGCTGATGCAGAGGAAGCGGTCCTTGCGCTGTCGGGGGAAGCTGAACCGCAGCCATTCCTGCGCGCGGTCGGCGTCTTTCCACACGACGAGATCGTCGCCTTCGCGGTTGACCGCGAAGTAGCCGTAGACGACCGCGGGGACGAGGAGGTCGTCGGACTTTGCGAGCGCGAGCTGTTCGCGCAGCACGGGCCGGATCCGGATCCGGAAGTCGTCGTCGGTCTCGCCGAGCGCCTTGTCGGGGCGGAACTGCCATTGGTTGCGGAACAGCGCCGTCTCGTTGACGAAGCCGACGATCTCGTCGAGCGGAATGCCCTTGGCGACCCGGCTGCCGACGAACGGCGGGACGAAGACCGCGACGTCGGCCGCGACGTCGGACCGCTCGGGGATCGCGACGGCTTCGACTTCGCGCTGGCTCTTCCGCGGCGGGAGGTCGCGGCCCCCGAGTTCCTTACCGAACGCCGCGTCCCAATCACCCGACCGCTTCATCGCCATGAGGCGATCCATGGTGTGGAGGCCCTCGAAAGCATCCTTGCCGTAGAAGACGCGGCCGTCGTACACCTGGCGGAGATCGACCTCGACGTAGGTTCGGGTGAGCGCGGCGCCGCCGAGCATCACCGGTGTCTCGGCCAGCCCGCGGGTGTTCAGCTCTTCGAGGTTCTCGCGCATGATGATCGTGCTCTTCACGAGCAATCCGCTCATGCCGATCGCGTCGGCGGCGACCTCGACCGACTTCTCGATCATCTCGGCGATGCCGATCTTGATCCCGAGGTTGTGCACGACGTAGCCGTTGTTGCTGAGGATGATGTCGACGAGGTTCTTG
>SXJQ01000025.1 GCA_005779345.1 Actinomycetota bacterium | reverse complement strand
GGTCATACGGGTTCGATTCCCGTCACCCGCTCCACGCCGGTATCCCAACTGACAGGCGCCCGCGGCATCTCACCGACCCGGCGTTCGGAGCGGGTTCCGTGCGTTCGACCGTTCCGCCGGCCTGGCGTTCGTGCAACGCCGATAGCGTTCCGGGATGCGGCCCAACGACGTCATCGACGCCTGCCATAGAAGCCACCGAAGCCTGATCGCCGCGTTGGCACACCTGTCGGACGATGCCTTCCACACGCGGAGCCTGCTGCCTGGGTACTCGCGTGGGCACGTCGTCGCCCATCTCACGAACAAGACCGATGCCCACGTCTGGATCTTCGGCGGTCCATCGACGGGTGAGGTCCGTCAACTCCACGCTGACGGGTACGACGCGGACGCGGCCGCTGCCGCCGGCGCGGCCCGGCCGGCACTCGAACTCCGCGACGATCTCGTGAAATCGTTCGGACGACTCGAGGCGGCATGGGACGCTCTCGACGCCGGGCTCTGGGACCGGAACGCGACCATGAACGCGGGGCCGAGAACGATGGCCGAGACCGTCGCGCACCATTTGCGCAACGTCGAAGTGCATCACGTCGACCTCGACATCGGCTACCGCGCGTCTGACTGGCCGCGCCAGTTCGTCGAGGGGGAACTGGCGCGACGGATCCGCGCGTTGCCCGACCGTGCCGACCACGCGGACCTGCTCGCTTGGCTCCTCGGACGCGGACCGGCACCCGAACTCGAGCCGTGGTAGCGGTCCGCCGACGGGTTTGGCGGGCGTCGTCGACGGCTGTCGCCCGTCGAAAGCTCAGGAGTCGTCGGACAGCAGCTCGGCATCCGTCACCGCGAAGGTGCGAAGCTCTGCACTGGCCCAACCGCCGACGCCGAATGGGGTCTCCACGAGCACCCGCGTCTGCGGAACGACGGGCCGGTCTGCTCTTGGAGCGACGCGAACTGCGGCGGAGCGATCGAGCGGCTGTGGATCGCGGCCGCAGACCGAGTCGCTTCCGAGCAACGCCTGACCCACCGACTTGCATGGCCACCTTCTCGTCGAGCCTCCGACTGTGAGGATGCGCGCCCGGCGTCACCGCGGAACAGGGCCGAAGTGCTTCCCCGGGGCACGAAGCGCGAGGCGGCGCGGGAAGCCGATGCGGACCTCGACGCCGGGTGACCAATGGACGAGGGGCTCGCCCTCCGGTGCGGGGAGGCCGGTGGCTCGGATCAACTCGTCGTCGATGTCGACGACGGTCGCGCGAGACAACGGCCATGGGGCGTGGTCGGCGAGCGCGTACCGCAGACCCTGGCGCCGGTTGCTGTAGAGCCGCCAGCGCGCCGTGAGGAAGTGGTCGCGCGGCTCGAGCTCGGTGGCAGCGAACGGTTCACCGACGCGCATCTCGACATGGGAAAGCGCGCCACGCGGTCCGGGCCAACGCCGCCGGCAGTCGTACACCACCGTGTCGCCATCGCGCGCGAACTGCATCGCCGACCAGAAGTACGGGAGTCGGTACGTGGTGCGTGCCGTCACCACCGCGGCGAGTCGCGCCGCGTCGAGCGAGAGGAACCACACGCCGACGCTGCCGTCAGGTGCTTCCACGTAGGTGCGGACGTTCGTTTCGCAGAAGTTCGACAGCCACGGCACCGCGGGGCCGCGCGCTGCGCGCACCTGCATCACGAAGGGCACGAGCCCCACCCACGCTTCGTCCTCGAACCGGTGCACACGCAACGTCGGCGGCAACAAGGCCTGGATCGTCGCGGCCGGGTAACGCCAATGCAGGAACGTGAGCTGGTCCCACCGGTGGATCATGGACGCGCGCTCGACGCTCACCGGCGAGACCGGGCCGTACGTCGTGGTCATGACGGCGAGCCTACGAACGCGCGGCGGCGCGCGCCGGATCCCGGTCAGTGCCCCTGCACGCTCGCCAGGAACCCGAGCAGATACACCGAGAAGCGGTGCGCGTCCTCGTCGCTGAACACGAACCGTGCCTTGACATTGTCCAAGAAGAACAGTTCGTCGGGCTGCCACTCGATCGTCTGCGTGACCGCGCTCCCGGCGGGTTCCAGCACGACCGGCGTCGGTGTCGGCGAGGGTGCGATCCCGATGATGAACGCGACGGCCGCCACGCCGACCTTGGGCAGTTGGTCGGGCGTCGATCCGTAGAACGGCGCGATCGCGACGAGGCGATCATACTCGGCAGCGGTCCAGTGCACCGCGACGCGCTTCGTGATCGTCACCTGGTTCGAGACCGTCGAGGCGTCGCTCGCGCCGATTGCGTTGATCGCTCGCACGGTGAACGTGTAGATGCCGGGCGCGAGGCCCGAGACCGTGATGGGCGACGACGTGCCCCCGATCACGACCACGCCCGGCACGGCGGTGACGGCGTAGCCGGTGATCGGAGCACCGCCGTCGGACACCGGCGGCGCGAAGGAGACGACTGCGGTCCCGGCGGCGGCCCCCGCGACCGCGCTCACGGCAGTCGGCGCGCCCGGTGCCGATCCGACCGGGGCATCGGCGAGCGACCGCACGAACACGTCGACGAACGTTCCGTCGGGCGGCGTGAGGTCCGTGGCCGGCGACTGGAACGACACGAACGCACCGCTCCCCGCGACGAAGGGCACCTCCGACGATTCGTTCGGGTCGCCGCCCGTGCTGTCGACCGAGATCCGCGTGTTCGTGTTGAGCGTGCGGTCGCGCATCCAGACGTCGAAGGTCGCGTTGGCGTCGGCCGCGCCGAGATCGGTCGCGAGCGTGTAGTAGGCGACGTAGCGGCCGTCGTCGGAGATGGAAGGGCCGATGCTCAGATTGTTCGGCGTCGCGTTCGCGGTTGTGAGGCTGACCCGCGCGGTCGTCGCCGCGGTCGTATTGCGGACGTAGACGTCGGGGAGGAAGTTCACGTCGGCGCCGGGGCCACTCAGTTGGTAGTCGCTGACGAACGCGATGAAGCCGCCGTCGTCGCTGATCGCGGCCGAATACCCGCCGCCGAGTCCGCTCGCGGCCGAGCTGACGCGGTTGGTCGTGCCGGCGGTGAGCGACCGTCGGTACACGTCGTCCTCGTCGTTGATGTCGGTCCCGACGAGCCCGGTGTCGGTCGTGAACGCGACGTTGGCGCCGTTGCCGGAGATGACGCCCTCGTAGGCGCCGAAATCGGTTTCCGCGCCGTTGGTCGCCACACTCGCGCGCACGGTCGTGCCGATCTGGCGGTCGCGCACGAAGACGTCTTCGCTGCCGTTGAAGTCGTCGGCGACGATCATCTCGCTGTCGCTCTGGAACTCCACGAATCGCCCGTCGTCGGAGATCGACGGCTCGAAGCTCACACCGTCGATCAACTCCCCGTCGGTGGTCGACACGCTCACGCGTTCGGTCACCCCGGTGTCGAGATCGCGCACGAACACGTCGGCGGCGTCGTTGGTGTCGTCGGCGACGAGGTCGGTCGCCTCCGACATGAACGCGACGAAGCGACCGTTCCCCGAGATCCACGCCTCGGCCGAGAACCCGTCGGAGGGACCTCCTTCGCGATCCGCGCTCACGAGGACGGTCGTCTCGGTGAACCGATCACGGACGAAGACATCGGCGGTGAGGTTCGTGTCGCCGGCCACGAAATTGTCGGACTCCGAGGAGAACGCCACCCAGCGACCGTTGTCGCTCAGTGTCGACCCGTTGGAGAAACCCATTCCCTCGCCACCGGTCGTCGACGAACTCGCCCGCACCGTGAAGCCCGCCGCACCCGCGGGTTGTGCGCCGATCCCGATCCATCCGGTCGCGCCCGCGACCGCGACGACCAGGGTTGCCGACCATGTCCGAACCTGCACCGATGCTCCCGACGTCCCCGCCTCGAACCAGCCAGGCTACTCAGGGTGGCAACTTGCCCGCAATCGGTGGCAGATCGACGGCGGCGGCCCGACCTCGGGCTCACACCCTCACGGGACGAGCACGATCTTGCCCGCGGCCCGCCGCTCGAGGAGGTCGGCGATCACGGTGCCGGCGGCCTCGAGCGGTCGCTCGACGGGAGCGATCGGGTGGAGCCGCCCGCTGGCGATCGCCTCCACCACCTCGCCGAGGAGCACCTGATTCGCCGCGACGTTGCGCATGACCCACCCGCCCCATTCCACGCCGACGACGGTGCGGTTGTTGAGCAGCACGAGGTTGAGAGGGATGCGGGGGATTCCTCCGGTGAAACCGATGACGCAGAACCGTCCGTCGAACCGCAGCGCCCGCAGCGCCGCCTCCGCGGTCTCGCCGCCGACCGCGTCGTACACGACATCGATCCCGTCGCCGCCCGTGAGTTCGCGCGCCCGAACCTTGACGTCGTCGACGAGGGGATCGACCGTCGCTTCGGCACCCATCGCGGTCGCGAGCGCGCGCTTCTCCGCCGTCGACGCGACCGCGATGACGCGCCCGCCGAGCGAGCGCGCGACGTCGCTCGCGGCGAGGCCGATCCCGCCGCCGGCCCCCGTCACGAGCACCCACTCTCCCGGTTCGACCCGGGTCCGGCGGGTGAACGCGAACCATGCCGTGCAGTAGCTCTGGTGGAACGAGGCCGCGCGCCCGAAGTCGAGCGCGTCGCCGATGGGGAGGACCCCGGCAGCGCGCGCCACGACGTACTCGGCGAACGCGCCCGTGCCGAGCGTGGCGAAGACGCGATCGCCGACCGCGAGTTCGTCGACGCCCTCGCCGAGCGCGTCGACGACACCGGCGAGCTCCGAACCCGGGACGAACGGCGGCGGAATCTTCACCTGGTAGCGCCCCGCGGCGAGCAGGCCGTCGACATAGTTGACGCCGGCGGCCCGCACCCCGATCCGGACCTGCCCGGGACCCGGTTCGGGCACCGGAACCTCATCGACGACCAACGACTCGGGACCGCCGTATTCCTTGCACACCACTGCTCGCATGATCCGCACGCTACCGATCCGCTCACGCACCCATCCACCGACACGCGGTGCCCGTTCACGCGGCGAGGCGGAGGTGGCGCTGCCAGCAGCGAACGAGCGCGGCGGGGACGCGACCCTCGCACGCGCCGGCGACGACGCGCGGTTCGGGGTCGCTGCCGGTACGCAGCACGGCGACGATCTCGCCGTCGTTGCCGACGACCGTCGTCGCGTGCACCCTTCGCCGCAGCGGATGCAGGCTCGGGGCGACCATCGTGTCGCCGTCGTCGGACGGCGCGACCCATCCGCCCGCGGTCAACACCACAGCGCGTGCCGTAGCGGGGAGCACGACGTCGTGCGCGACGGTCTCGTGGTCGACGGGCCCGTACCGCCAGATCGACAGCGCGTCGCCGTCGTCCACCACCGCGAACAACTCGGGTTCGAGATCGCGGACACTCGGGTTGCCGTCGAAGGCGGCATCGCAGAACCGTGCGATCGCGACGAGATCGAGGACTTCCACTGGGACCTCCTGTGAAGTGACAGGGATGCAGGTCCGCGGCAGTGGACGCGTCACCGGCCGAAACCGGTTCGGGGAGGATGGTACCGAGGTGTGCCGCCGCGAGAAAGGCCGATCGCCGCGACCGGGGTCAGTGGCGCCCGTCGAGCGGGACGCAGTCGGCCGCGTAACCGTCGTTCGACGCGTTGCGGTGCAGCACTGCTGCGGTCGCACGCACCAGGATCGTCGGCGTCTCCGCCTCGACCACCTCGGCGTCGCCGTCGACGATCAAGCTGAACCCGCCGGGTGCCGTGGGCGGCCACAAGAAGCTCACCGTCGGCCGCGCCGCGGCGTTCGCGGCCGTCTTGCGCCCGACTCCGCAACGCAGTCCGCCGTCGACCACGGCGACGACCACGTGCGTCGCGTGCGGTCGGCCCGACTCGCTGGTCGTCATCAAGAACGGCGTCGACCCGAATACCGCGATCCGGTCGGCAAGCTCGGTGATCTCGACGCGAACACTCATCTCGAACTCCCATCGTCGACGAAACGCGTCCGCCCCTCGCGGAAATGACGGCGACACAGCAAGACGTAGGTGACGACATCACCGAACATCGGCACGTCGTCGTGGGTCCCCGTGTCGCCGACGGCCACGACCTCACCCTCGCGCACCAGCGCACCGTTCACGAGACGCGCGTTGTTGATGGCGCGCGTCCCGCACCAACAGCGGGCCTCCACCTGGAGCGGCACACGCTCGTCGGCGAGCTCGAGCAACCGCGCGGTGCCGTCGAACAGCAGGCCGCGAAAGTCGGTGATCAACCCGAACGCGAACACGTCGACCTCGAGCTCGTCGACGACGCGACCGAGCTCTTCGGCCTGCGCGACCGTGAAGAACTGCGCTTCGTCGCAGACGATGTAGTCGAGGACACCACGGTCGGCGCGGTGCTTCGCGGCGAGCTCGTAGAGATCCACGTGGGGCTCGACCTCGAGCGAGGGCGCGGAGATCCCGAGGCGGCTCGTCACGTGCGAACCGTCGCGGCCGAGCCGCGCGAGCAGGAGCCCTGATCGCCCACATTGCTCGAGGTTGTGATGGACCTGGAGCGCGAGCGTGCTCTTGCCCGAGCCCATCGTGCCGAACGAGAAACGCAGGATCGCCATGCGGTCCTGACCGTAGTTGGCGCTCGCTAGCGTCGGCGCATGACGTTCGACCTGCGTGGCGCCCGGCCCTGGGAGCAACCCGAGCTCACCGCGCTCGGCCGGCTCCCGATGCGTGTACCTCGCCTGCCCGCCCCCGACGCGCAAGCCGCGCGCGCCACCGACGGCCGCGACGGCTCGCCGTGGTTCCAGCGGCTCGACGGCCGTTGGCAGTTCGCGCTCGCCGGCACGCCCGACCGTGCTCCCGTGGAGTTCTCCCGCGAGGCGTTCGACGACTCCGCCTGGGCGAGCGTCGACGTCCCGGGGTGTTTCACGATGCAGGGATTCGCGTCGCCGATCTACACCAACATTCAGATGCCGTGGGGCGACGACCTGCTACCCCCGCACGTTCCCGACGACAACCCGACCGGTCTCTACCGGACGCGCTTCCGCGTCCCCGGGGAGTGGGGATCGCGTCGGGTGGTACTGCACATCGGAGGCGCGGAGTCGTTTCTCGTGGTGTGGGTCAACGGACGGCTCGCGGGTATGGCCAAGGATTCCCGGCTCGCCTCGGAGTTCGACATCACCGAGCTCGTGCGCACCGGTGGGGTCAAGAACACGCTCGCCGCGATGGTCGTGCGTTGGAGCGACGCGAGCTATGTCGAGGACCAGGACCAATGGTGGCATGCGGGCATCCACCGTGAGGTGTTCGTCTACTCGCCGGGCATGGTGACGCTGCGCAACGTCCGGGCCACGGCAGAACTCGCCGAGGATCTCGCGACCGGCGCCCTCGACGTGCGCGCGGAGGTCGAGTTCGCCGACGCGCCGGCACCGGGCTATCGCGTGGAGGTCGAGGTGTTCGACAGTGGTCGGCGCGTCGGGCGCCCCATCGGCGCCGACGTCCCGCACGCGCTCGATCCGTACGTGTTCGGCGGCCACGTCGCGCGGGTCGAGACCGTGATCGCGGACGTCGAGCCGTGGTCGTCGGAACGACCGCACCGCTATGAGCTGCTCACCACGCTTCGCGATCCTCACGGCCGCGTCGTGGAGGTCCAGCGGGAGTGGGTCGGGTTCCGCCGGGTCCGGGTCGTCGGTGACGAACTGTTGATCAACGGCAAGGCCGTATTGATCCGAGGCGTCAATCGCCACGACTTCGACGCGCGCACGGGGCGCGTCATCGACGTCGAGTCGATGCGACGCGATGTCGTGACGATGAAGCAGTTCGGTTTCAACGCGGTGCGGACCGCCCACTCGCCGAACGATCCGCGTTTCCTCGACCTGTGCGACGAACACGGTCTGTACGTCGTCGACGAGGCGAACATCGAAGCGCACGCGTGGATCGGTTCGCTGTGCCACGATCCGCGCTATCGCGCCCAATGGCTCGAACGCGGTGCTCGTATGGTCCAGCGCGACGAGAACCACCCGTCGATCATCCTGTGGTCCCTCGGCAACGAGAGCGGATACGGCGCGAACCACGATGCGCTCGCGGGCTGGATCCGAGCGCACGACCCGACGCGGCCGCTGCACTACGAGGGCGCGATCATGTTCGACTGGGCAGGCGGCGCCGGCGTCACCGACATCTTGTGCCCGATGTACCCACCGCTGTCGGCCATCGTGCGATGGGCCAAGAAGCCGTGGGGTCCGCGCCGCCCGGTCATCATGTGTGAGTACTCCCACGCGATGGGAAACAGCAACGGCTGCCTCGCCGACTATTGGGCGGCGATCGAATCGACCCAGGGACTCCAGGGCGGATTCATCTGGGAGTGGTGGGACCACGGACTCGAACAGGAACTCGCCGACGGGTCCCTTCGTTGGGCGTACGGCGGCGACTTCGGCGAAACCCGTCACGACGCGAACTTCTGCTGCGACGGCCTCGTCTGGCCCGATGGCACGCCGAAACCGGCGCTCGCCGAACACCGATGGCTCGCGTGCCCGGTCGAGGTCGCATGGTCGTCGAAGTCCCACGACCGCCTCCGGATCACCAACTGCCAGGACTTCACCTCACTCGAACGGCTCGCGGCGAGCATCGAGGTGCTCGTCGACGGTGCGATCGTGCATACCGAAGCGTTGCCGCTCCCCGACCTCGCCCCGGGTGGGTCGGCCCTCGTCGACCTCCCGATCGCGGCGCCCACGCTCGAACCCGGCCAGGAATCCTCGCTCGTCGTGCGGTTCACGATCGTCGACGACGCATCCTGGGCCCTCGCCGGTTCCGAGGTCGGTTGGCGCCAGCTCGACTGGTCGCGCGCCGCGCTCCGCAAGGCCAGCGTGGGCCGCGCGACCGGACCCGACCTGGAGTTGGTCGACGGCGCGCTCGCGTCGTTCGTCGTCGACGGCAGCGAGTTGCTCGCGCCCGACGGCGGACCGCGGTTGTCGTTGTGGCGCGCGCCGACCGACAACGACGGCATCAAGCTCTGGGCGGGCCAGGACGACAAGCCGCTCGGCCGCTGGCGCGCATGGGGGCTCGATGCGCTCGGTCGTGAACTGCTCGAGGTCGACCGGCCGAGCGCCGCACGGGCGATCGTGCGTTGCGCCTACCTCGGGACCGACGGCGACGCTCCGATCCTGCACACCACCGACCTACGCAGCCGACCCGACGGAACGGTCGAGTTCCTCGAGACGGTCGAGATCCCGCCGACGATCACCGACCTCCCGCGGATCGGCGTCACCTTCGCGCTCGACAGCGCACTCGAACGTCTCGAATGGTTCGGTCGCGGCCCCCACGACGCCTACCCCGATCGATGGTCGGGTGCGGCGCTCGCTCGCTGGACGTCGACGGTTCGCGACCAGTACGTGCCGTTCGTCATGCCCCAAGAGCACGGCCTGCACGTCGACACACGCTGGTGCACGCTCACCGACGGGTCCACCGGGGCCGGCGTGCGCATCGAGGCCGTCAAGCCGCACACGATCGCGTTCAGCGCCTTGCACCACGCGGCCGCCGATCTCGCCGCGGCGACCCACGCCGAAGACCTCGTGGAGCGCCACGAGACCATCGTCCACGTCGATCATCTGCACCGAGGTCTCGGCACGCTCAGCTGCGGTCCCGACACGCTCGAGCAGTACCGGATCGGCCCCGGGACCTACTCCTGGTCGTGGCGCCTCGTGCCCGTCCGCGCCACGAACCCGTAACACCCGTGCCACTTCGTCGTCGGCCGTGACGCGAAACGGCCCCCTCGCGAGCGAGGGGGCCGATCGGAAAGCCGGATTGCGCGAAGTCGGTCAGACCGCTTCGAGCAAGCTGCGGGCGCCGACGTCGCTCGCCGGGTGGCGGAGCTTCGACAGCGCGCGGGCCTCGAGTTGACGGATCCGCTCGCGGGTGAGGCCGAAGTGCTCGGCGATCTCCTCGAGCGAACGCTCGGTGCCGTCGAGGCCGTAGCGCAAACGCAGGATCGTGCGCTCCCGCTCGTCGAGCACCGACAGGATCCGCTCCATCTCACGAGGCAACATCGCGGTGGCGGCCGCCTCGAACGGATTGGTCGCACCCGCGTCGGCGACGAAGTCGCCACGCTCGGCATCGCCGTCGTCGCGCAACGGCTCGTCGAGCGACACGGGGTCGCTCGCGTAGCTGTGCACCTCGACGACCTTCTCGAGCGGGAGTCCGGCCTCTGCGGCGACCTCGGCGATCGTCGGCGTCCGGCCGAGCTCACCTTCGAGCTGCGCCCGCACCTTCATGACGCGAGCGAGCGTGTCGCCGGCGTGCACGGGGAGACGGATCACACGCGAGCTGTTGGCGATGCC
>SXJQ01000256.1 GCA_005779345.1 Actinomycetota bacterium | reverse complement strand
TCGTGGATCCCGAGCGCCGTGCCGAGCGCCAAGCGCGTGTCGTTGAGCGCGGTGAGCCAAGCCGTCTCGCCCGCCTCATCGAGCACCAGCGTCGCCGCCCCGGTGCCGAGCGCGATCGGCTCGAGCGCGCGTGCCAACAGGTCGAGGCGATCGAGGCGATCACGCACCAACTCGGGCCCGGCCAATGCCCGCCAAACGACCTCGGCATCGTCTTCGGTGGGATCGAGGTACGCCCGCGGGAAGAGCCGCTGCATGACGTCGCTGTCGACCGGACCGCCGAGCACCTCGCGCAGCTCGGCCAGGAGCCCGAGGATCGTCGCCGCCTCCTCCGGGAGCAGGCGCAACCGGATCCGTCCGGACCTGTCGCGAGACCACCACTGGCCGGCCACGATGCCTCAGCGATCGTGCTGCAAGGTCGCCCACAGGCCGTGCGCGTGCAGTCGCGCGACCCATCCTTCGCACTCGTGCCGACGCCCGCTCGCGACGACGGCGCGGCCTTCGTGGTGCACCTGCATCATCAGGCGCGTGGCCTTGTCGCGCGAGTACCCGAACAGCTTCTGCAGTACGAGCACCACGTAACTCATGAGGTTCACGGGGTCGGTCCAGACGATGACCACCCACGGCACGTCGGCTTCGGTGACGTCGTCGATCTCCGGCTCGCTCACGATGCCGGGAACCGTCGACCCCTTCACGACGTCGACTCCTCCTCGGGCCGGACCTCCGTGGCGATCCGCGACAGCAGCCCGTTCACGAAGCGGCCGGAGTCCTTGGTGCTGTACTGCTTGGCGAGCTCGACCGCTTCGCTGATCACGACCGGGATCGGGATCTCGCGTTGGTACACGAGCTCGAACGCGGCGAGCCGGAGCAACGTCCGGTCGATGACCGGCATGCGATCGAGCGTCCAGTGCTCGCTGTATCGCTCGAGCAGTTCGTCGATCTCCGGGCGATGCGCGGCCAGGCCCGCGACGAGCAACGCGGCGTACGCGTCCGGCGCGACCGGTTGCTGGTCGAGCAGTTCATCGATGGGAATCGATCGCACCTCGAGTTCGTACGCGAGGCTCAGCGCGTGCTCGCGGGCCTCACGCCGCGTCGCCGCGACCATCAGGCCCGCGCGAGGTACTCACCCGAGCGGGTGTCGACCTTGATGCGCTCGCCGATCTCGACGAAGAGCGGCACCTGCACGATCAATCCGGTCTCGACCCGCGCCGGCTTGCGCGCGCCACTGACCCGGTCGCCCTGGACGCCCGGCTCGGTCTCGACGACCTCGAGTTCGACCGCGGCCGGCAGGTCGACGCCGAGGATCTCGTCGTTGTACATGGGCAGGACGACGGTGTCGCCTTCGCGCATGTAGTCGGTCGCCTCGCCGAGTTGCTTCGCCGGGACCTGGATCTGGTCGTACGTACCGTTGTCCATGAAGACGAAGTCGTCGCCCTCGCGGTAGAGGAACTGCATCTCGCGCTTGTCGATCTGCGCGAAGCCGACCTTCTCGTCGGCGCGGAACGTCTTTTCGACGACGGCGCCGGTGCGCACGTTCTTGAGCTTGGTGCGCACGAAGGCGCCGCCCTTGCCCGGCTTCACGTGCTGGAACTCCACGACCTGCATCAGGCCGTCGGGGAGGTTCAGGGCCATCCCGTTCTTCAGGTCGTTGGTCGAGATGCTCACGATCGCGCTCGCAGGATCCAGGGTCGTCGGGGACCGGGCTTCGGGGTTGACAAGGGCACTGCGGATGAAGGCATTCGGGCGACGACGAGCACCACGTCGGAGTCAGACCACCAGTGTCTTGGGGGTCATCGTCAGCGGTTCGTAACCGTCGGCCGTGACGAGCACGGTGTCCTCGATCCGAACGCCGCCGACGCCGGGGAGATAGACGCCGGGCTCGACGGTGACGATGTCGCCGACGCGCAGGGTACCAGAGGCCGTCCGCGCCACTCGTGGCGCCTCGTGGATCTCGATCCCGACGCCGTGGCCGGTGCCGTGGCTGAACGCGTCGCCGTACCCGGCAGCGGTGATGATGTCGCGGCATGCACCGTCGACCGCGACGACGTCGGCGCCCGACCGCACCGCAGCTCGCCCAGCGGCCTGCGCGGTGAGCACGAGGTCGTAGAGCCGACGCGCGTCGGGCGCGGGCTCGCCCACGCTGACCGTTCGGGTCATGTCGGAGCAGTAACCGTCGACGATGCAGCCGAAGTCGCACACGACGAGTTCGCCGGGCTCGATCACACGATCGCCCGGCCGTGCGTGGGGCTTGGCGGCGTTGGGCCCACTGGCGATGATCGGATCGAAGCTCACGGCGCTCGCGCCGCGCCGCCGCATCGCGAACTCGAGTTCGAGCGCGAACGCCCGCTCGGTGACGCCCTCGGCGAGCCGCGGCAACAGCTCCGCGAACGCGTCGTCGGCGATCGCACACGCGGCGCGGATCCGGTCGACCTCGCCGGCATCCTTGACGCGACGGAGGTCCTCGACCATCGACCCCGCCGGCACGCACTCCACGGGATCGAATCGCGCCGAGTACTGACGGGCCTGGGCCCAGGTGAGACCGTGCTCCTCGAGGCCGAGGCACGCATCCCCCACGAGTGCCGCGGCGATGACGTCGAGCTGTTCGTCGGCGGCGGTGCGGATCTCGATCGCGGCGTCGACCCCCGCGGCACCGAGTTGTTCGGCCGCTTGCCCGGCGTAGCGGCCGTCGCTCACGAACGTGGTGCTGCCGTCGGCGCGGACGAGCAACAATGCGGCCGAACCCGTGAACCCGGTGAGGTAGCGGATGTTCGGCAGGCGGGTCACCAGCAGCGCGTCGAGCACGACCGGCGGCGTGCCGTCGCCGCGGCCACCGGCATCGCCGGGTGCTGCCGGGCGGCGAAGTGCGGCGATCAGGCGAGCGAGACGCGCCGCCACGTCGCACGGAAGCAGTGTCGTGGCGCCGACCACCACGTTCACTCGGCCAGTCGGTCGGCGACCGCCTCGACCGCGAGGCGGTAGCCCCCTGCGCCGAAACCCGCGATGACGCCGGTGACCGTCGACGACACGACGCTGCGGTGTCGCCACGGCTCACGCGCGTGCGGGTTCGACAGGTGCAGCTCGATCTTGACGCCGTCGTACGCCGCGAGCGCATCGCCGATCGCGTGTGCATAGTGCGTGAATGCTCCGGGATTCACGATGATGGCCGCACAACGTCCGCGCGCCGCATGGATCGCGTCGATCAACGATCCCTCGTGATTGCTCTGGAGATGTTCGAGGTCGTGACCGCGCGCCACGGCGGTGCGGGTCGCGACCTCGACCAGGTCGGCGAGCGTGGCGGTGCCGTAGACCTCGGGTTCGCGCTCGCCGAGGAGGTTCAGGTTCGGGCCGGAGAGCAGCAGGATCGTCGCCATGGTCGGGCGAGTCTACGGTCGCGGACGCCGCGTCAGCGCGTGATACCCACCGCGGCGAACGCCACATCGAGCGCCGCGACCGGCGGATCGTCGACCCGTTCGAGCCCCTGCGGCCCGGCGAGCACGAACGTGAGGCCACCCGCGGCCTTCTTGTCGCGGCGCATGACCGTGAGCAGGTCGGCACGGTGGAGACTCCCGGGAGCCCGCACGGGGAGTCCGAGCCCGGCCACGATCCGTTCGTGCATCGCGACGGCGGTCGCGTCGATCCGGTCGAGGGCACCCGCGAGTGCCCCCGCGAACACGAGTCCGACCGCGACCGCTTCGCCGTGCGCCACCGCGTGGTCGGCCACGGTCTCGAGCGCGTGGGCGAGCGTGTGGCCGTAGTTGAGGTGTGCTCGCCGACCGAGGCGCTCGAATTCGTCGGCCACGACGTAGGCCGACTTGATCGCCGCGCTCCGGCCGATGATCCGCGCGAGTGCGTCGGCGTCGCGGTCCAGGATCGCCACCCGATCGCCGTCGACCGCGTCGAGGAGTTCGGCGTCGCCCATGAGTGCGTACTTGGCGACCTCGCCGAGCCCGCAGCGGAACTCGCGATCGGCAAGCGTGGCGAGCACGGCTGGGTCCGCGAGAACGGCACGCGGCTGGTGGAACGCGCCGACGAGGTTCTTGCCCTGAGCGAGATTGACCCCGGTCTTGCCGCCGATCGCGCTGTCGACCATCGCCAGCAAGGTGGTCGGCACCTGGACCACATCGATCCCCCGGTGGTACACGCTCGCCGCGAATCCGGCGACGTCGCCGACGACGCCGCCCCCCAGCGCCACGATCGCGTCACCGCGCAGCAGGCCCCGTGCGGCGAACCGCGAACACAGTTCGTCGAGCGTCGCGAGCGATTTCGACGCTTCGCCGTCGCCCATCAGGAACAACTCGTGTTCGATCCCGGCACCAGTGAGCGCCGACTCGACGACCGGCGCGTGCGCGGCAGCGATCGTCGCCTGCGACACGATCGCGACCCGCGCGCGTCCGGCGAGCACCGTCGCGAGGTCCGCGACCGCGCCGGTCCCGATCACGATGTCGTAGCCACGATCGCCGAGCGCGACAGGGACACGCAGGGTCATGCGCCGACCTCGGTGGCGTGCGCCTCGTACGCGGCCGTGACCGCGTCGACGACCTGGTCGACCGCGTGGTGATCGACATCGATCACCACATCGGCCGAGGCGGTGTAGGCGTCGTCGCGCAGCGACGCGAGCCGGCGCAGTGCGCCGATCGGGTCGCCGGCGAGGAGCGGTCGATCGGTTCCGTCTCCGACGCGCGCCGCTAGCGTCTCGGGCGTGGCCCGCAACCACACGACGACGCCGCTCGCCCGCAGCGCCCGGCGGTTCTCGGGGTCGATCACCGCACCGCCACCGCACGCGACGACGAGCGGTACGGGACTCGCGGCGACATCGGCGATCGCACGGCGCTCCCACGCGCGGAACTCTGCCTCACCCCGCTCGAACAGTTCGGCCACGGTCTCGCCGCTGTTCGCCTCGACCAGCGTGTCGGTGTCGACGAATCCGCGGCCGAGTCGCGACGCGCACGCCTCGCCGACCGTCGACTTGCCCGCACCCATCATGCCGACGAGTACGAGGTGGCGAGCACTCATCGCAACGAGGCGCGATAGCCGGCGTGGTTGCGGAGCAACTCGGCAAGTGAGTCGCCACCGAACTTGCGTAGCGCCTCGCCCGCCAGCACGAGCGCGACCATCGTCTCGCCGACGACGCCGGCGGCCGGAACCGCGGTGACATCGGTGCGTTCCTTGAACGACACCGTCTCTTCCTTGGTGACGACGTCGACGGTCGTGAGGACCGGCTTGTTGAGTGTGGCGAGCGGTTTCATCGCGGCGCGCGCCACGACCACCTCCCCGGTCGTCATGCCGCCCTCGATCCCGCCCGCACGGGCACCCGCACGCACGTAGTCGGCGGCAGCCGCGTCCCAGTGGATCGGATCGTGTGCCTCGCTCCCCCGCTTCGCCGCGACCGCGATCCCCTCGCCGATCTCGACCGCCTTCATCGCCTGGATGCTCATGAGCGCCTGGGCGAGCAGTCCGTCGATGCGGCGGTCCCAGTGGACGTGGCTGCCAAGACCGGGCGGCACGCCGTAGGCCAACACCTCGATCACACCACCGAGGCTGTCGCCGGCCTTGGCCGCCTCCTTGATCTCGGTGACCATGTCGGCCTCGGCGTCGGGGTCGAAGCAGCGCACCTCGGACTCGTCGATGCGGCCGAGGTCGGACGGGACGGGGCGGGCCAGGTCGGTTCGCGCCTGCGCGGCGCCCAACTGCACCACGTGGCTGATCACCGCGATGTCGAGGTGCGCGAGCAGTTGCTTGGCGATCGCGCCGCCCGCGACGCGCGCCGCGGTCTCACGCGCGGATGCCCGTTCGAGCACGTCGCGCGCGTCGGTGAAGCCGTACTTCTGCATCCCCGCGAGGTCGGCGTGACCCGGCCGTGGCTGGGTGAGCGGCGCCTGCGTCGTCCCCGGCGCGGCCGACATCTCCTCGGCCCACTTGCCGGTCTTCCACTCGCTGTTGTGGATGAGCACCGACACCGGCGAACCGAGCGTGCGACCGTGGCGGACCCCGCCGACGAATTCGATCTCGTCGGCCTCGAAGCGCATGCGTGGACCACGGCCGTATCCGAGGCGCCGCCGAGCGAGCTCGTTCGCGAGGTCGTCGACCAACAGCGGGAGCCCGGCGGGAAGGCCCTCGAGCGTGACGACGAGCGCGGGGCCGTGGGATTCGCCGGCGGTGAGGTAGCGCAACACGGGGCCAGCCTACGGCTCGCGACTGCTACTTGTTGGTGCTGAAGTTCTCGCAGAGGTTGAACAACGCGTCACCGTGCTGGAACTGTCCGCACGTGTCGCTCGTACCCTTCACGAACTTGTAGCTGTCGCCGGGACCGAAGTTCTGGCCCTCGAGCACATTGCTGTAGAGGGTGCCGCCGACGGTGATCGTCGCGACGTACGTCCCGTTGGACTGCTTGGTGACCGAGTTCAACGTCACCGTCGGGTTCGTCGGGTTGTTCGTCGGTGCCGTCGTGGTCGTCGTGGTCTGGCCGGGCACGGTCGTGCCCGTCGTCCCCGTCGAGTTCGTCGTCGTGGTCGTCGGCGAGCCGGTCGACGGCGTCACCTGGATCGCAGGCTCGAATGGGTTCTTGCCCTCGAACACGTCGAACGTGTCGGGCGTCTCGGGGATCGCGTCGGGATCGGCGGTCGTCGTGGTGAGCCCTCCGTCGATGGCCGTTCCGTCGTCGGAGGTGAGGCCCGTCGCCGCGGGTGAGGTCGGTGCCGTCGCGTCGTCGCCACCGTCGCCCTTCAGGACGACGGTCTTGAGCAACACGGCCACGAGCACCACCCCGAGCACCGCGACGAGGATCCGCTGACGTCGTTGGTCACGCATCAGTTGAGCCCTCCCACGCCCGACTGCTCGGTCGTCGCCGCGTTGTCCGCGACGGTGGTCGTCGTCGCGCCGGCGTCGGGAACGACCGGTGCCGAAACGAGTCCGGTGGCCTGTGTGAACATACGGGCGGTGAGCGTCACGCTCAGGCTCGGCGCGCCTCCGGCGGACGGGACGATCGATTGTTCGTCGGTCGCGTCGACGCCCGTCCCCACCTGGATCGAGTCGATCACGACGAGTCGCGACAGGTCTTCGAGGCGGTTGAGGTAGTCCTGCACCTGGTAGTAGCCACCTTGGAGTTGGATCGCCATCCGGATCTCCGAGACGCCCGACGCTCCCGCCGCGGGCTCACTCGGTGCCACCGAGATCCAGTCGATGCCCGAGTCCACGCTGATGTCGTTCGCGGCGCGGATGAACACCTCGAGATCGGGGCGTTCCGGGATCATCGCACCGAGACGAGCCTGTTCTTCGACCATCTCGGGCTGCTGCTCCTCGAGGTCGCGCAGGCTCTCGAGCCGCGCGTCGAGGCCGGCGAGTTCGGTCTCGGCGAGGTCGCGATCGTCCTTCGCGTCGGCCAGGTCGTTGCCGGCCGGAGCGAAGAAGAACATGTTCCACGCAAGCAGGACCACGACGAGTCCGAGGACGACGGCGAGAACGGCCCGACCCTTCATCGCGGCCTTCATCGCGGGTCCCCCTGACGTTCTTCGGCGCGATCACTGCGCGCCTCGTCGGTGAGCGCCGCGCTCGAGTCGAAATCGACGACGTCTCGGTCGCCGAGCGTGCCCGAGGTCGCGTTCGGGACCCAGAGGCCCTGGAGCGCAGGGACCTGCGAGAGGCGCTCGATCCACGCCGCGACCGACGGGAACTCGAGGCCGGTCCCCTGGACGGTGACGGTGCCTTGGAGCACACCGCTCGGACCGAGGGCCTGGCCCGGCACGGTCGTCGCCGTCGTGGCGGTCGTTCCGCCCGGGGCCGCGGGCGCTGCAACCGCGACCTGCCCCTGGAACGACGTGAGCCAGACATCGTTGGGCATCGCCATCGCGATCTCGTGGAGGATCCCTGCCCACGACACGTCGGCGGCGAGGACCGTGTCGATCTGGCCCTGGAGGGATTCGAGCTGCTGTTGGGTCGCCTCCACCGCGGCGAGCTCGGCGATCGCGGCCTGCCGTTCGCGGCTCGCGTCCTGCAGGTCGGTGGTCTCTTGGCGCACGTCGTCGAGTTCGTTGCGACGCTGGAGCGTCGGGATCGTGAGCGCGGCGCCGAGCACCACGGCCGCGGCGACTCCGCCGGCGACGTACTTGCCGCGCCCCGAGGCCGCCGAAGGTCGGCGGCCCGCCGGGACGAGGTTCATCGCCGGGCCGAGTGCGGGATCGAGCAAGGCGAGTCCGACCGCGGCCGGGAGGTACGGATCGAGGCGCGGAAGTTCTTCGGGGGCGAAGCCGATGTCGGCGATCGTCAACACGTCGCGGGGCTGTGCGAGGAGTACCGGAACGCCGAGCAGCGCGCTCAGCCGTTCGATCGCGCCCGCGAGCTGTGCGGTGCCGCCCGTCACGAGCACCTGCGACAGCGGCGCGGCGCCGGGCTGGTTGCGGTAGTAGTCGATCGAGCTGCGAACCTCGTCGAGCAACATCCCGAGTGGGCGGTCGATCGCGGTCGCGGCCTGGTCGACCGTCGGATCGCTCGTCACCCCGATCTGTCGCTTGATCGACTCGGCGGCGTCGGGTGCGATGCCGAGCGAACTCGCGATCGCGTCGGTGAGCTGGCGACCGCCGCTGCCGAGGACGCGCACGAAGCGCGGCACATTGCCCTCGTGCACGACGACGCAGGTCGTGCCACCGCCGAGACTCACGATGCCCTCGGCGCCGCCGGTACCGTTCGTCGCCGACAGCGCACGGATCAGCGCGAGCGGGATGAGGTCGACGGCCTCGACCGCGAGGCCGGCGGCCTCGACCGAGCGCACGAGAGCCTCGACCATGGTCTGTTGCGCGGCGGCGAGCAGCACGCGCATCACCGGCTCGCCGTCTTCGGGTTGGTACTGGTCGAGGATCGCGAAGTCGAGGACCGCTTCTTCGATCCGGAACGGGATGAGGTCGCTCGCCTGGAAGCGCAGCGCGCCCGCAAGGTCGTCGCGCGACATCACCGGCATCTCGACCTGACGCACGACGAGACGCGGCGAGGCGAGACCGATCCGAACGCCGCCGCGGCGAACGCCGACCTCGCCGCGCAGCCGACGGATGGCCTCGGCGACGGCGTCGCCGTCGACGACCTCGCCCTCGCGCATCGCGTCGCGCGCCAACGCGACCTGGCCGAAGGCGACCAACTTCGGCGGGTGACCCGCCTGCACCTCGGCGACCGTCACCGCGTTGGTGCCGATGTCGAGTCCGATCACGCTGCGGGCCATGAACCACCTCCGCGGACCGTCTGTGCGTCGAGGTAATCCGTCAGATCCAGTTCGCGGATCCGAAAGTGCTTCCCGACGCGGATGGCCGCCAGTTCTCCCGCCTTGATGAGCCGGTACACGGTCATCGTGGAGACTCGCATGGTGTCTGCGACCTCCTTCACCGTGAGCAATTGACGCTCAACAGCCACGTGCACCTACTCACATCTCCGATGACCGACTCGAGCAACAGTAAGGCTCAACTTCAACAATCGTCAATCCGGACCTCAACGTGAGACAAGCGTGCACATCGACCACAGGTGACGCTCCGTGGTGTGCGCAGGTCGCAGGGCGTGAACCACAACCATGGGATTTCACGTAGCCCCAGCGAACGACTCTGCAGACGTCGGCGGATCGGGGGTCGGATCTTGAGAGATTCGTCGCAGACGCGAGAAATCGCTCAGGCCGGCGCGAGCAATCGCTCAGGTCACGCGACGACGAGCAGCGCGAGCAACGCGCCGCCCGCGAGGTACGGACCGAACGGGATCTGGCGGCCGCGCTCGACGCGGCGCAGCGCGGAGAGCACGAGGTACACCGCGGCGCCGAGGAACACCGCGCCGACGATCGCGCCCGACACGTGCGCACGCGTCACGTCGTCGACGGGCGCATCGCCGAGTCGTTCGAGCCAGGCCGGACCGCCGAACCAACCGAGCGCGCCGCCCGCGAGCATCGGCAACAACACGACCGGTGCCGCGACCGCGATCCCGCCGACCGTCCCGAGCAGGAACGGCAGGAACACGCCGAGCCACAGCGCCGGCCACGAAACCCAACCGAGCGCGAAACCCAACAGCGCGGCGAGACGAACGTCGCCGAAGCCCATCGCGCCGGGCACGACGAACCAGATCGCGTAGAAGATGGCGAAGTCGATCGCGGCCGCGAGCACCGCACGTCCGAGCGCACCCCAATCGCCCGTCGCCGCGGAGGCCACGACGAGCAGCGGCGCGACGATCGCCCAGGTCGGATAGATCACCTTGTTCGGCAACAGCAGATGGTCGAGATCGATCACGCTCAACGCGAGGAGTGCTGCGACGAGCGCGAGGTACGCGAACAGTGCCCACGAGTCGTAGAACCGCGCGCCGACCACCGCGAACAACGCGCCGCACGCAACCTCGATCGCCGGATACCGCACCGAGATCCGCACGCCGCAGTGACGGCATCGGCCGCGCAGCAACAGCCACGACAGCACCGGCACGTTCTCGCGTGCACCGAGCTGCGCGTCGCACCCGGGACAATGCGACCCGGGCCGCACGACCGACTCACCGCGCGGCACCCGCCAGATCACGACGTTGAGGAACGACCCGATCACCAGCCCGAACAGGGCGCACACCGCCGCGACGAGGCCCGGAGTCACGGGTTCTCCATCGGCAGGCGGACCGCGGATCCCAGTGGTGTCGCCACGCCGGTGCCGTCACTCATGGCGACCCGACCCGGCCCGGGCGACCCGTGGCGGCGCGACCCGGCCCGGGCGATGCCCGGGCCGGGTCGAGATGTTCGTGCACGCCACACCGCGTGCCGCCCTACCAGTCGGACGACCAACCCACGGCCGGGTCGAACGCCACCGCGTTGCAGTTCGCCATGGCGGGAGCCTGGTACGAATTGGCTCCCGACGTGGTGACCTTGACCGCGAAGCACCGACCCGCGGCCGACGCACTCGAGAGGATCACGTAGGTGTCCCCCAGATGCACGCCGGTCGCCACCGACACCTCGTTCAGCGTGGCCCGGGCATGGGCCGCGCCGGCGAGGTACACCACCGACGACTCCTCGCTCTGGAGGGCTGCCGGGGTGACCCAGGCATAGTCGCCGGTGTCGGCGGATCCGGTCCGAGCGGCCACGAGGCTCGAACGGAGGATGGACTGGGCGTGGCGATCCTCGGCCGGTTTGCGCGCCCCGACGAAGGTCGGGACCGCGATCAGCAGCAGGATCGACATGACGCAGATCACCATCATCAGTTCGATCATCGAGAAGCCGGACTGGACCGAATCCGTGGGCCGACCCTGGGGCCGACCCGAGCGCCGACCCGTGGGCTTGCGCCGACCGTCAGGACGGAGGGAGCGGCGGGGCGTCGAGTGACGCGCCATGGTGCCTCCTCCCGGGACCCTCGCGAGGGCCCCGCGTTCCTGAGGCATCGGCCGGAACACGGAGCGGGCCCGGTGCCCCGGCGCCGCAGCGTCGAGGTACCGGGCCCGCCCCCAGGCCGATACCGGGGTCCGACCCGCGGGCCGGACCCCATTCGGTCAGTTCCGGATCACCAGCCGGTGAAGGCTGCCGGCGCCGTGTTGGCGTCGCAGACTCCGCCCGATGCCCGGTGGTACTCGGTCCCCGGACCCGTCACGTCGTCTCGGATCCAGAAGCACTCACCCGACTTGGATTCGCCGGCGAGCACGAGCACCGTGACGCTCGAGTTGTCCACCGAGATCTCGTTCGGGCCCGTGGAAGCCACGTTGGCCGCAACGAAGTTGAGGCTCGGCTCCACCGCAGCGATCGCCGCCGGAGTGGCGTCGGTGTAGTCCTCGTTGTCGGTGAAGATGGTCTTCCCGGCGGTGAGGCCGTTGCGGAGGCTGGACTGGGCCGCTCGGTCCTGGGCGCGCTCTCGTGCACCGAGGAACGTGGGGATGGCAATCGCGATGAGGATGGCAATGATCAGCACGACCACCATGAGCTCGATGAGCGTGAACCCGTCTTCCCGGTCACGCCGGGCCTTGAGGTTGGCAATCACCTGCACTTGGTGTTCCCTTCGTTGAATGATGCCTCCGAAGAGGCAGGTCACGACGAGGCCCCGCTCGTCCCCCCGCGGGCCTCACACCGTGCTCGAAGGCTGGTGATCGACACCCGGGCAACCCGGCCGGCCTCTCCCGGACGCTTCGTTGCGACCGAGAGGTGGGCCCCGTGGCTTTGCGGCCCTGCCTTCCGACAGGTGTGCCTTGTTCCTGGGACTCGCCGAGAGTGGTATCGGTCGCCACGCTCCGTGACTTGACCGGATTGCCCGACCAAATCTCACGACCCCCCGAGCCCCGTGACCCCCGTGACCCGCGTCACCCCCACCCCTCATACCCAACCGGCGTCGTCGGTGCGCCGCAGGCGCGGCCCGACGACGCCGGTTGCGTTCTGGGTCGGGGTTCGGACGCGAAGCGGCCGGCCCGAGGGCCGGCCGTCGCGATTCGTGGAACGGGCCTGGGGCCCGGGTTCAGAACCCGCGTACTCAGAACCCGAGGGGGCTCAGAACCCGCGTCCTCAGAACCCGGGGGCTCAGAAGTTGAGTGACTTGGTCTCGAGGAACTCCTCGAGACCGT
>SXJQ01000255.1 GCA_005779345.1 Actinomycetota bacterium | reverse complement strand
TCCCGAACGGCGTCTTGCCCGCACCGCTCTCGCCGACGATCGCGACGCGCGCGCCGGCCGGGATCGTCACCGAGACGCCGCGGAGCACCAGCCCGCCGTCGCGGTATGCGAAGTCGACATCGGTGGCGCGCACCTCGAGTGCGCCCGCCGGCAGTTCGTGCCCCTCGCTGGGTTCGGCGACCTCGATCGGCACTGCGAACACGGCGAGAACTTTGCGCCAGCCGGCGATCGCGGTCTGGGTGAGGTCGAGGATCTCCGACAGCTCCGCGATCGGGTTCAACAACACGTTGACGAGGAACAAGAACGCGATGACCTGGCCGACATCGAGGCCGAGCGAGTCACCGTGGAAGGCAGCGACCGCGGTGACGCCGCCAAGCGCGATCGCGCCGAAGATGTCGCCGATGGTGAACATCGCCGCGAAGTACCGGGCCGCTCTCAAGTGCGTCTTGTACAGCGCCTGGATGCGCGTCGCGAGCCGCCGACGCGATCGCGCCTCGAGCGCGTAGGCACGCACGACCGTGATGCCCGTGACCGTCTCCGACACCTCCGAGAGCAGATCGCTCGTACGGTCGCGGACCGCGTCGTAGGCGGCGAGTTGGTGGCGCTGCATGAACCGAAGGATCGGCACCGCCGGCGCGAACGCGAGCACGACGACGAGCGTGAGCGCCCACGAGTAGGCGAGCATCACGACGAGGGTGGCGACGATCACCGTGCTGTTCACGATCCACGAGATCCCGCCCCACTGCGCGAACCGGGCCAGCGTCTCGATGTCGCTCGTCACGCGGGCGACGAGCACACCCTTACGCGACTCGGTGTGCTCGGCGATCGACAGCCGGTGGATGTGCTCGAACACCCGAACCCGCAGGCCGTAGAGGGTGTCCTCGGCGGCCCGCACGAGGCGGAAGTAGCTGACCCGCGACAACTGCGACATCGCGATCACGACGACCGCGGCACCCGCGCAGGCGGGATACACGAAGCCGGAGTCGAACTCGCCGCCGCGAAAGCCGCGGTCGAGGATCTGTTGGATGAGGATCGGGATCATGAGTCGGCCGGCGGCAACCACCATCGCGAACGCGATGCTGACGCCGATGCCGCGCCGCAGTTCGGGGCTCGCCGCGAGGCCTCGCCGCAGTACCGACATCGCGGAGTCGGTGCTGTCGACGTCTTCGTCGTCGAGCGCGAGCTGCACCGCCGCGAGGGAGTGCTCCATCGACACGAGCTCGTCGAGGGCTTGCAGCCCCGCGGTGTCGGCGAGCGCATCGATCGTCGCCGACCGTGCGTCGGAGGTCGGTTCGGGCCGCGGGTTCACGACGCGTCGGCCTCGTACGCGGTGACCAACGCCCGGTACTCGGGATCGCGGTCGAGCAACTCGGCGTGCGTCCCGACAGCGGCGATCCGACCGCCGCGCATCACCGCGACCCGATCGGCGAGCGCGATCGTCGACAGGCGATGTGCCACGACCAGCGTCGTCGTCGAGAGCTCGGCGCGCAACCCGGCGAGGATCCGCGCTTCGACCGTCGGGTCGACCGCGGAGGTCGCGTCGTCGAGCAGGAGCACCCGCGGTCGCCGGGCGAGCGCGCGTGCGAGTGCGAGGCGTTGGCGTTGCCCGCCCGACAGCGTCACGCCCCGTTCGCCGAGCACGGTGTCGGGCCCCGCGGGAAGCGCACCGACGAACCGGTCGGCCTGGGCGATGCGCAACGCCGTGGTGATCACGGTCGCGCTCTCGTCGCCCTCCCCGAGGGAGACGTTCGCGGCGACGGAGTCGGCGAAGAGGAACGACTCCTGGAAGACGAGCGCGACCGCGCGGTGCAACACATCGGGGTTCACGGTGTCGATCGCGACGCCACCGACGAGCACCGACCCGGCATCGGGCGGGGTCAGCCCCGCGATCAACTCGCAGAGGGTGCTCTTGCCCGCCCCCGTCGCGCCGGCGAGCGCGACGATCTCACCGGGCGCGATGCGCAGCGAGCAGCCGGCAAGGACCGCCTCGCCCGGCACGTACCCGAAACCGACGTCGCGGAGCTCGACCGAGAGCGGCCCGTCGGGCAGATCGACCGGCACCGACGGGCGCGGCGCATCGGGGGCGGCGAGCACCTCGTCGATGCGTTCCATCGCGACGACCGAGCGCGGCAGCTCCTCGAGGAGGAAGCCGACGACGCGCATGGGGAACGCGAGCAGGTTGAACAGGGCGATGATCTGCACCATCTCGCCGGCGCTCAGCGCACCGTCGGACACCCGCCAGGCCCCGATCGCGAGCACCGCGACGATGCCGAGGTTCGGCAGGGCATCGAGCAGCGGCTCGAAGACCGCGCGCAGCCGGCCGACCTCCAGCCGCTCGACGCGCAGGCGGTCCGACGCGGCGGCGAGCCGGTCGACCTCGTCGCGTTCCAGACCGAGCGTCTTGACGACGAGGACGCCATCGAAGCTCTCGTGCGCGATCCCCGCCACATTGCCGACGCGGGCCTGCACCGCGGCCGCCGGGCCCTCGACTCGATGGGTGTAGTAGCGGTTGAGCAGGAACAACGAGGGGAACAGCGCCAGACCGATGAGCGCCAGGATCGGGTCGGCGACGAACAGCGAGATCACCGCGAACACGATGAGGAAGCCGAGCCCGAGGGAGAACGGCAACGGGTTGATCGACTCGACGGCGACCTCGACATCGGTGTCGGCGTGGGCGAGGAGTTCGCCGGTCGGG
>SXJQ01000254.1 GCA_005779345.1 Actinomycetota bacterium | reverse complement strand
CGTTGCCGTCGGGCGGGATCGGCCACAGGATCGTGCGCAGGTCGTCGGCGATCACGATGTCGAGCAACGTGTCGAACGCGCTCGTGCCGCGCTCGGTCGCGATGTCGCCGACCCGACGGCCCTTGAGGCCGGCGTTCGCGTCGGCGTAGACGTCGCCGAGCACGTAGTTGTGCCAATCGCCGAGCCGTCGGAACACACCTGCGGCGGGCGACTTGGCGTGCGCATCGAGCGTGGCGCGCACCTCGGGATCGGCGAGGCGCTCCTGACGTTGCTCGGGCGGGAGGCTCATGATGTCGCTCCACCCGGGGATCATGAACAGCGCGCAGTAGGTGCCGAAGCTCATGTTCATCGGTACCTGCACCGGCATCGTCAACGCGACGACCCGTCCGCCGATCTCGCGCGCGCGTGACGACGCTTCGAGTTGGCGGGGGATGCGCTCGGGGACGGAGGAGTCGACCGTGAGCACGTTCCAGTTCAGCGGGCGCTTGCCGGTGGCCGACATCCGCGCGAGCAGGTCGATCTCGTCGTCGCTGAACATGTCGAGGCAACCGTCGACGATCGCCTCGAGCGTCGTGCCTTCGTGTGCCGCCACCTCGGCGCAGAGCGCGAGCACCTCGTCGTGTGTCGCCCAGCGCGACGGGACGGCCTTGCCGTCGCCGTCGTTGTGGGTCTTGCTGAGCGTCGTGGAGAATCCGAGGCCGCCGGCCGCGATCGACTCGCGCAGCAGCGCGACCATCGCGGCAACCTGGTCGGCGCTCGCGGGATTGCCGACCGACTCCTCGCCCATCACGTACCGGCGGATCGCGCAATGACCGACGAGGAAGCCGGCGTTGACGCCGAGATTGCCCTCGAGTCGGGCGAGGTATTCCTCGAACGTGCCCCAGTTCCATTCGATGCCGTGCTCGAGCGCGGCGAGGGGCATGCCCTCGACCTTGGCCATCATCCGGCGCAGGTAGTCGGCGTCGACCGGCTTGATCGGCGCGAGCGTGAAGCCGCAGTTGCCGGCGATCACCGAGGTCACGCCGTGCACGTTGCTCGGCGAGGCCGCCGGGTCCCAGAGGAGTTGTGCGTCGTAGTGGGTGTGCGGGTCGACGAACCCCGGGGTCACGAGCAGGCCGGTCGCGTCGATCGTGTTGGTCGCAGGCTCGTCGATCTCGCCGACGGCGACGATGCGGCCGTCGCGGATCCCCACGTCGGCCCGGCGGGCCGGCGATCCGGTGCCGTCGACGACGGTGCCGCCGCGGATCAGATGGTCGAGCATGGGGGCCTCCCGGAGAATCTGACGAGTCGTCAGATTCTAGGTCGGCGGTGCGGGCGGAGCTTCGGCCGCGGGTCGTGTGGCCGGCGGTCAGCTCGCGCCGTCGTGGGGCCCGGCCATCCCGTACTTGGGGAACGGCCCGAGGAAGGCGTGCTCGTGCAGGCCGTACCCGACGATTCCGTTGTCGACGCCGCCGACCCGTTGGGTGAAGCGGGCGACCTGGTCGACGATCGTGAAGTGCCCGAACGGTTCGATGTCTGCCATCTTGAACGCGCGGCCCTGCACGGCGAGATCACCTTGGAACATGCCGTGGCGCCAGTCGTCTTCGATGCCGTAGCCGGTGCCGATCGCGATGTAGGCGGGGAGCAACGGCTCGACGTCGATCTCGAGGTGCCCTTCGGGAGCCTCCGGGAAGCGCAACACCGAGTGGGTGACCATGCGCGTGCCCGGCTGCAGCGTGTGCTCGTACTCAGGTCGGCCGAGCCACTCCACGCCGCGCGCGGGGTCGCTCCAGATGCGTACCGCTTCTTCGAGGACCCGTTCGCCGTCCGCCTCTTCGTTCAGCATGTAGAGGATCGAGTGGTCGGCGAACTGCATCGGGTCGTAGTTCCACATGCCGGTCATCTGGCCTTCGCCCTGGCGGATCCCCGGGTGCTCTGGCTCGCCGTGCGGCCGGACGCCCCAACTCCGGTCGCGGGTACCGCCGAAGCGATCGGGTGTCGCGGTGATCGTCTCGCCCGCGACCTCGATGGTGCCCGACCAACTGCCGGTCTGAGCGAAGCGCATCGTGTCGAACATCACGCGGCCGTGCTTGCGGACGTACTGGCGAGGCTCCTCGTACGCGGGGATCGAGCCCTCCCACCAGAGGTCGGCCGCGATCTGCAACTCACTGTCGTCGGTAGCCGCGCCGCCGGGGAGCGACGGGTCGCACACGAACCGGATCTTGTGGAGCGGTTCGATCACCTCGACGCGGATCGGGCCGACGCTCGTGTTCATCCGGTCGTCGAGCACCTTGGAGCTGCGCACGACGTGTTGGAAGTCGCCGCGACGCACGCAGCAGAACGCGTCCATCACCCCGAGGTTGGGATAGGTGCCGAGCCCCATGACCATGAACAGGTCGGCGCTGCTGCCGTGGAGGTTGAAGTAGTAGCGGTCGTAGAAGTTGCGGTCGCTGGTGCCGGCGTGGCGGATCGTCTCCGCGACCTGGTGGACGGGGAAGTCGTCCCACGACGAGAGGCTGGATCGATAGGTCTGCATCGCCGCACCGTAGGAGAGGTGCCGGGTCGGACGCACATGGGCGGAGTGCACGCGTGGCGCTGACCGGGCCTCGTGCGTGCCGCGGTCAACAGGAATAGGGTGCGCGCGCGATGGCCGGGGAGATGCTGCAGATCGGTGAGGGGTTCGCCGGCGACGGTGTCGACGCCGCGCACGTGAACACCGTGCTCGGCCGGCGCGACGGGCCGGTGGGTACGGCGTGGGTGTCGGCGCTGGCGATGCCGCGCGACGGCCACATCGCGTTCCCCGCGGTGGTGCAGCCCGGGCTCGCGGTGCAGCCGCCGACACTGTTCGTGAACAAGGCGCCGCTCGACAACCCACGCCACGAAGCGCTCACGTGGGGAGCGGCGCAGGCGGGGGTGGCGGCGGGCGTCGCCGATGCGGTGGCCGACGGTGTGATCCCGGCGCACGAGGTCACCGAGTTGCTGCTGATCGCCGCGGTCTGGGTCAACCCCGAAGGCGTCGACGCCGAAGCCGTGTACCTCAACAACCGGGTCGCGACGCGCACGGCGCTCGAACGTGGTGAGCAGGGTCTGCCGCACGTCGAGCCGGTGCTCGCGGCGCGCGGCACGCCCTGGAACCCCTACTTCGAGTTGTTGCGCGGCTGAGCGCTCAGAGCGCCGAGAGCTCGGCGAGCGTGCCGAGGTGCACGCTCGCGATCTCGAACGGCGCGACGAGCCGTTCGGTCGGCCCGCCGGGTCCCTGCGGGTGGGTCGATGCGCCGAGCGTTCCGCACCCGTGGCCCTTGCAGAACGTCACGTCGACGGTGGCGTGGGGTCCCTGCGACCCGGCCGGGACGCCGGTCAGCGAGAACACGAGCCGGTGGGTATCGCCCTCGGCGACGGCGCTCCGCAATTCCTCGGCCCGCTCGATGGGGACGACGACCGTCCCGCTGCGCCAGTCGATGGGGCGCCGGCACCCCGAACAGAT
>SXJQ01000253.1 GCA_005779345.1 Actinomycetota bacterium | reverse complement strand
GGACGCCGACCGATTCGGGCTCAGCCAGCTTCATCAGTTGCGCGGCCGCGTCGGGCGCGGCGGCGGGACGAGTTGGTGCTTCTTGCTCGCCGAGCCGAGTACCGACGACGGGCGCGAGCGGATGGCGGCGATGGCCGCTTCGACCGACGGCTTCCTCCTCGCCGAGAAGGATCTCGAGATCCGCGGCGCGGGGGAGGTGTTCGGCGGCCGCCAGAGCGGCTTCTCCGACCTGAAGCTCGGTCGTATCCCCCGCGACGAGCCGGTCGTGATCGCCGCGCGTCGTGTCGCCGAGCGCCTGCTCGACGCGGACCCGAACCTCGAGGCCGCGACGGGTCTGCGCGACGAGGTCGCGGATCTGCTCGGCGAACACGTCGACTACCTGTTCAAGAGCTGACGGTCCGGGATGTTCGCGAGCTGACCGGGGCATTCACGCCGTTCGCGGGTGATCGCTTCGACCGTACGCCGACGGGCGAGGCCGATAGGGTCGCTCGATGGTCCCGCCCGGAGTACGCGTCATCGCCGGCACCGCGCGGGGTCGGCGGCTCGTCGTTCCCAAGGGCGACGCGGTCCGACCGACGAAGGACCGCGTCAAGGCTGCGATCTTCTCCGCGCTCGACAGCCGCGGCCTGCTCCACGACGCCGCGGTCCTCGACCTCTACGCCGGGAGCGGCGCGCTCGGAATCGAGGCGATCTCGCGCGGAGCCGCGGCGGCGACGTTCGTCGAGTCGGCCCCACCGGCGATCGATGCACTGCGACACAACGTCGAGCTCTGCGGGTTCGGGGCGGCAGCGACCGTCGTCGGGCGCAACGTCGCCACGTTCGTCGCGTCGGCGCGCACGACGTACGACGTGGCGTTCGTCGACCCGCCGTACGAGACGACCGACGACGCCCTTGCTCCCCTGATCGAAACCCTCGCCGCCACGGTCGTCCCCGGTGGGTTGATCGTGCTCGAACGTCCGGTCCGGTCGAACCCGCCCGTGCCGTCCGATTGGCGAGAGTCGTGGCATCGCACGTTCGGGGATACGCTCGTCGTGTTCTTGACCCCGACGTCGGGGTGATCCGTGCACGCGAGCCCCGCACACCACTCGATCCCACACGAGGAGTTGGCTGATCCTTGGCGACCGCACTGTGCCCAGGTTCGTTCGATCCGGTGACCCTCGGCCATATCGACATCATCGAGCGCACGGCGCGGCATTTCGACGACGTGATCGTCGCCGTGATCCGCAATCCGCAGAAGACGCAGAGCCTCTTCACGCTCGAGGAGCGCCAGGAGCTGTTGCACGAGTGCATCAAGCACCTCGCCAATGTCCGGATCGAGTTCTTCAAGGGGCTGCTCGTCGATTTCGCCAAGGACCACGGCGCGGCCTCGATCGTCAAGGGTCTGCGCGCGGTCTCCGACTTCGACTACGAGTTGCAGATGGCCCAGATGAACCAACGGCTGTCGGGAATCGACACCTTCTTCATCTCGACGAGCCCGCAGTATTCGTTCCTCTCGTCGAGCCTCGTCAAAGAGGTCGCGCGCTTCGGTGGCGATGTCTCGAGCATGGTTCCCCCGATCGTGGCCGAGCGGCTCCGCGGCCGGTTCCCGCAGGAGGCTTGAACCCATGACCACTTCGGACGCATCAGCCCCCACTGGCGCCCCGATCGGCGCCCCGACTGTGGCCGGGCCGGTCACGTACGACACCGAGGCGGTGTTGATCGAGCTGCGCGACATGATCGAGCAGGCCGGAACGCTGCCCCTCTCGAGTTCGCCGCGCGTGAACCGCGACGAAGTGCTCCAGATGCTCGACGAGGCGATCGAGGCCTTTCCCGAGGAACTGCGCGAGGCCCGGTGGCTCCTGAAGGAGCGCGAGGAATATCTCGCCAAGGCACGGCGCGAGGCGGAGCAGATCATCGATGCGGCGCGGGTCCGCGCGGAGCGGATGGTCGAACGGACCGAGGTCGTGCGGGAGGCCCGGCGGACCGCCGAGGCGATCGTCACCGAGGCGAACGACCATGCTCGCGCTCTGCAACA
Source organism: Actinomycetota bacterium (assembly GCA_005779345.1). Lineage (GTDB taxonomy): Bacteria > Actinomycetota > Acidimicrobiia > IMCC26256 > PALSA-610 > SXJQ01. Next base: position 9,484 of record SXJQ01000253.1, on the reverse strand, counting down.
CGAGGCCGAGGACTACGTCGACCAGAAGCTCGCCGCGTTCGAGGTCGTGCTCGAACGCACGATGCAGACCGTCGTGCGCGGCCGCGAGCGGCTGCAGGTGCACGTCGGCGCGCCGCGCATGGCCGAGCCGGTCGACGACGAGGCCGAAGAAGCCGAGTCGAACTTCTTCGACCAAGACGACAGCTGAACCTCCCCCACCACGACACCAACCGCCACACCAACCGGCGTCGTCGCCACGCCGTGGCGGGCGCCTCACGACGCCGGTTTGTTTCGTATCTCAACTGGCGTCGTCGCCACGCCGTGGCGGGCGCCTGACGACGCCGGTTCGTATCGCTACTGGCGTCGTCGCCACGCCGTGGCGGGCGCCTGACGACGCCGGTTCGGATCAGTTGCGGTCGGTTTCGCGACCGTGGCAGGCGGTGCCGATCTCGAACAGCTCGTCCTGCCACGCCTCGTCCTGCCACGCGTCGTCGTCGAAGAAGCTCCCGTCGGCGATCGCGTCGGTCGGCACCACGTCGAGGATGCCGTCGGTGAGACAGGTCGCCTGCTCGATCGTCGAACCCTCGCTCACGAGACCGCCGAGCATCCCGAGCCGGAATGCCGCGACCGTAAACGCGATCTCGATGTCGCCGGTGGTGATGCCCTCGACGTCGGGGCCGGGGTCGCACGCCTCGACCTCGACGTGGTCGCCGGCGATACGGACCTCGACGAGGTCCCGATGCGGGAGCGCCGAGCGCCACTGGATGAGCGCGCGACGCATCTGGTGCGTGTCGTCGGGTTCGTCGCCGATGAACCGGAGTTGCGCGCACGTCTCGTCGCCGCGGTCGACGACGCGGTAGGCGTCGCCGCCCCAGCCGAGCGTCGCGTCGAGCGCATCCGCGGCGTCGAGTTGTTCGCCGAGCAGGAAATACCAACCCATCGCACCGAATTGGCCGCCTCCGTCGACGATCGTCTCGTCGGAGGTCGGGACCGGGAAGGGAGCGACTTCCTCGAGGGGTTCGCGGTGGAGGAAACGGATCGGATCGAGGTACATCGCCTCCGTCGTCGGCGGCGCCTCGAACGCGTCGTCGACCCCATCGTTGCCGTCGAGACCGTAGAGCAGGGTCACGAAGGCCGGGCCGAACACATACGGCATGGCGCTCTGGAGTTGGAGCAACAAGGGGATGTCCGCGATCGCGTCGTCGTCGACCTGATGGTCGCGTGCCGCGTCGTAGTCGTCGCGCTCGTCGTCATCGAGACCGGCGATGTACGCCTGCTCCACCCTGACGGCGTCGCCCTCGATGAGCGGCGTCGGCGACGCGGTGTCGGATCGGGCCGCCGTGTCCTGGATCGCGCGCAGGTCGAAGTGCTGATCCTGCAGCGCGTGGGTCAGTTCGTGCACCACCGTGACGCGGGTGGCGGTGTCGAGTTCGGTGCCGCGCACGGTCACGCGGCGGGTCTCCCAGCTGTAGTACGCGAGGATCGAGACCTCGTCGAGGGCCCGGGTCTCGGCCACGAGGTCGACCTCGCCTTCGACCAGCCCGATCGCCCGGAGGGTCGCGGTGTAGGTGTCGGCCTGCTCCGCCAGGTCCGGGTCGTCGGGGTCGCTCGAGCTGTCGCGAATCCGTTCGACGAATGCGTCGTCGGCGAGGAAGTCGACGAACACGGGGTGCTCGAACCGCAGGTCGCGTTCGTCGGCGACGAAATCGGCGAGATCGGCGATGCGGGGGTCCCAGCGATCGGGGAACGACGGGTCGTCGCGGGAGACGACGAACCCCACGCCGACGGCAACGGGGGTCAAGACAACCACGAGAATCGCGGCGACCACCCGGCCGGGGCGACGCGATCGGGCCGGCGGGACTGGCGCGACCGGCGCGACCCCGGGAGGAGGGGGTGGCGGAGGCGGGGGCGGCGGGGGAGGTGGTGACGGCGCCGGAGGGTCGAGCATGGCGGTCGCGGTCCCTCCGCTCCGGTGGGCGCGAAGCCGCCCGCATCGGCCGAAAGGTACCGGCTCTGACCAGGTCGAAGACGGACCCGTCCTGCTACGATGGCCTGTCGCTTTGCGTCTGGTACCGCCGTCAGACCCCTCCAGGTCGCCGGTACCGGCGGGCGCCGCTGATCATGATGTCTCCTTCGTCAACTTCGACCGGATTGCGCATTCTCGTCGCCGACCTCGTGAAGCGGCCGGGTTCGGCGCGTTCGGTCGTGCTCGACGAGCCGGTCGACGGCCTCGTCGTCGCGGGATCGCGTGTGGCCGCCGACGATCCCGTCCACCTCGAGCTCGACCTCGAACGCATTCTCGAGGGTCTCGTCGTGCGCGGAACCGTCGAGGCCCGTTGGGCCGGTGCGTGCGCCCGTTGTGTGCAGCCCGTCGCCGGCAGCGTCGTCGTGGCTGTCGACGAACTCTTCGAGCGCGACCCCGTCGAGGGCGAGACCTACCAACTCGCGCACGACACGATCGACCTCGAACCGCTCGTCCGCGACACGATCCTGCTCGAGCTCCCACAGGCGCCGCTCTGCCGGCCCGACTGTGCCGGGCTCTGCCCGACGTGCGGTGTCGACCGCAACGACACCGAGTGCGAGTGCACCGACGACGACCTCGACCCGAGGTGGGCGGCGTTGCGCTCACTCGAACTCTGACCGACCGCCGAACGGCCTGCCGAACCGCAGCCCGACCGAACCAGGAGCACCACCGCCATGCCCGTGCCCAAGCGCAAGTTGACCCGCTCGCGGACCCGTTCGCGCCGATCCGCGAACCGCAAGCTCACCGCACCGGCGCACTCGTTGTGCGCCAACTGCGGCGCCTCGCGTTTGCCCCACACGGTGTGCGGCAACTGCGGCTGGTACCGCGGCCGCCCGGTCATCACGGTCGAGTAATCATTCGCCGCGGCGCTGGGGGGCGCACCGCATCATGTCCACGCTGATCGCACTCGACGCGATGGGGGGCGATCACGCGCCCGACGCCATCGTCGCGGGCGCGATCGCGGCCGTCGCGGAGATCGCCGACATCGGGATCCTCCTCGTCGGCGATGTCGACCGGGTCGGTGCGCTGATGCCGGGCGGTGCCGCACCCGACGGGATCGAGCTCGTCCATGCGAGCCAGGTCGTCGAGATGGGTGAAGAACCGGCGACGGCCGTGCGATCCAAGCGGGACAGCTCGCTGGTGCGCTGCGCGGAGGCCGTCCGCGACGGTCGGGCCGCGGCGATGGTCGGGGCGGGCAACACCGGCGCGACGATGGCGGCCGCGTTGTTGCGTTGCGGACGGATCAAGGGGGTGGCGCGACCGGCGATCGCCGTTCCGCTGCCCATCCCCGGGTCGGCGAAGAAGCAATTGCTCGTCGACGGCGGGGCGACCGTCGACCCCGAACCCGAATGGCTCGCGCAGTGGGCGCGGCTGGGCCGCGCCTTTGCCGGCGTCCGGTTCGGGATCGCGGACCCGACCGTCGCGTTGCTCTCCAACGGCGAAGAACCGGGCAAGGGCGACTCCCTGCGCAAGCGTGCGTTCGGGCTGCTCGGCGCGGTCGACGGCTTCGTCGGCAATGTCGAGGGTCGCGATCTGATGCGCGACAGCGCCGATGTGATCGTCACCGACGGTTTTACCGGCAACGTCGCACTGAAGACGGCCGAGGGCGCGTTGCTCGGCATCGCCGGGATGGTGTTCTCGGTGCTCGACGAACCGGAGTTCGCCGCGATCGCCGCGCCGATCAAGCTGCGAATGCTCGCCGCGGCTGCGGACCTGCTGCCCGACAACACCGGCGGCGCGATGCTGCTCGGGATCGACGGCGTGTGCGTGATCTCGCACGGGTCGTCGTCGGCGCGCGCGATCGTCAACGCGGTTCGCGTCGCTGCCGACTGCGCGCGAGCTGGTGTGGTCGAGCGACTCACCGCGGCCGTTGCCCCCGCCGACGGCGGCGCGACCTGATGCCGGCCGAAACGCACAGCCATCGCGGCGACCTCGACGCGGCCACGGTCCGCGCCCTGGTGATCGAGCAACTCGCCGAGGCGTTCGGCCGCGACCCCGACGACCTGGCTCCGACCGCGCGCCTGCGCGACGACCTCGACGCCGACGACTTCGGGGTGCTCGATGCCTTCACGGCGATCGAGACCGAACTCGGTGAACGCACCGTCGGTTTCACGCTCGACGACGACGAGCTCGCCGAGATCCTCACCGTCGCCGATGCGATCGAACTGGTCCTCGGCGTGTGCGGGTTGCTCGGCGCCCGTGGTCCCGACCGCGACGGCGGCGACGCGTGATGTTGTCCGACGACGCCCGCCGCACGCTCCAGGAATCGCTCGGCGTCGAGTTCGAAGATCCCGAATGGCTCGATCGGTCCCTCGCTCACCGCTCGTGGTGCGCCGAGAACGGCGATGTCTCCTCGAACGAACGACTCGAGTTCCTCGGCGATTCGGTGCTCGGACTCGTGGTGACGCGCTACGTCTTCGAACGCTTCCCGCACCTGCCCGAGGGGCAGTTGTCGGAAGTGCGTGCAGGTGTCGTCAACTCGCGGACGCTCGCCGAGGTCGCTGCCGAGCTCGACCTCGGCAGCTATGTCTTGCTCGGCAAGGGCGAAGCCGCCGCGGGCGGGCGCGCGAAGCAGTCGATCCTCGCCGACGCGATGGAGGCGGTCATCGCCGCGGTGTACCTCGACCGCGGGTGGCAGACCGCGCACGACTTCGTGCTGCGGCTCCTGGAAGCGCGGATTCGTGCCGCCATCGACGGCACCGGCGGACGCGACTACAAGACCCGGTTGCAGGAGCTCGCGGCGCAAATGGGGCTCGGCCGTCCGCGCTACGTCGTCGACGACGAGGGTCCCGATCACGCGAAGCGGTTCTTCGCGACGTTGCAGCTCACCGGCATCGTGTACGGCACCGGTGAGGGACGATCGAAGAAGGAGGCCGAGCAGTCCGCCGCGTTGCGGGCGTACCTCGGCCTCACGGGTGAGGCGGGCGTCGAGGCGCCTGGTACCAACGGCGTTGCCGTCGACGGCGCCGACCATCATGGATCCGAGGATCGACACGGATCCGCAGGGGAGGGGCACGATGCCGGAGTTGCCTGAGATCGAGATCTTGCGCCGTGAGCTCGAAAAGGACGTGAGCGGCAAGAAGATCAAGACCGTGGAGGCGGCGGCCCTCAAGCCGATCCGCCGGTACAAGACGAAGAAGCTCTTCACCGAGCTCCTCGACGGCAAGAAGCTGCTGGGTCTCGAGCGACGCGGTCCGTATCTGGTTGCCAAGATCGAAGGTGGCGACGCGCTCGTGCTCGATCTGGGCAGCGCCGGCCAGCTCGTGCGGGCCAAGACCGCGCGCACCGCGGCGCCGAAGGGCACCCAGGTGACGTTCACGTTCACCCAGGGCGGTCTGTTGCGCCTCGTCGACCCGAAGGGCGACGCCGAACTGTGGGTGGCCCCGCTCGCGGACCTGCCCACGCTGCCCGAGTTCGCCGAACTCGGGATCGACCCGCTCGAGTCGTCGATCAGCTGGGCCGATTTCGCCCGGATCATCTACCACCGCCACCAGAAGCTCAAGCCGCTGCTGATGGACCGCACCGTGCTCGCCGGGATCGGGCCGGTCTACAGCGACGAGATCCTTTTCGCCGCGGGGCTGCGTCACGATCGCGAGTCCGACAAGCTCACGGAGCAGGAGATCCGCCGCTTCTACCGCGCGATCGTCGAGACCATGCACGACGCGGTCAAGTACCACAACAGCGCGGCAGCGCAGAGCGCGCGCACGAGCGGCGACCCGTTCGACGAGGAGCACTCCGATCACCTCAAGGTCTACGAACGCGACGGCGATACGTGTCGCCGTTGCCGCCGCGAGATCGTCAAGTCGCGACTCGGCAATCGGATGACCTATTACTGCGAGGCGTGTCAGGTCTGAGCCGGCGCCGCGCCGACGCGGCGGCTCATGCGGATCGCGGGCGTCTCGAGGAATCGCCACGAGGCCCATGCGATCGCACCGGTGAGCGGAAGCGCGACGGTCCCGATCACGATCCCTGCGAGCGTCAGGTTCCACGATGCCCCGACGACGTGCTCCGCGATCCAGTACATGATCGGCGTGTGCCAGAGGTAGATGCCGTAACTGATCGTGCCGACGAACACGACGACGGGGTGGCGGAGGAACGAACGGATCCGGCCACCGTCCTCGAGGCCGACCACCGCTGGGAGGAGCAGCGCCGTCGCGGAGATCGCGTGCAGGGCGATCCGCGCGAGCCACCAGCGATCACCGAGGATCGGCGGGAGCCGATCGGCGAGGCGGAGCCAGACCACGCCGGCGTAGGCGCCGGCCGCGACGGCCCAACACGCCGCGGGGTGGCGCCCCGCCGCGGTGATCGGACGGGGAAACGGCAGGCCGGAGTCGGCCCGCGCGCTCCAGACCGCGAGCGCCATCCCGCACGCGAACAGCGGGAGTTGGATCGGCAGCACCGTCACCCACGGGGGCATGCCGCCGTCGATCGCTCGAACGAGGGTGGCGGCACCCGCCCCGAACACGGCCGCGACCCCGAGGATCTCGCCGACGAACGGCCGCGTGCGCGTCGACGCTCGTCGTACGACGTATGCGTACGCCGGCAGGAACGCGTAGAACGTGACCTCGACGACGAGCGTCCACGACGGCAGCAGTCCTTGCGGGACGACGCCGTCGATGCGACTCTCCGGGATGTACATGTGCACGAGCGCGAGGTGCGCGAACCATCGCGAGGGTCCCGCGAGGAACACATTGCTGCGCAGGAGTACGACCGCAGCGACGAGCGCCACCCAATCCGCGGGATAGATCCGCAGCGCCCGCCGAGCGGCGAAGGCGCGCAGGTCGGGGCTGCGACGCCCGGCGAGGTGTGCGGCGACGAACGGGCGGTACAGGAGAAATCCCGAGATGGCGAAGAAGAACGCGACACCGATGTCGCCGCCTTCGAGGACTGCCCGCGTGACACGGTCGAATCCGCGCAACTCGAGTCCGGAATCCGCGCGGGTGATCGAGATGTGGTTGAGGTAGACGACCGTGGCCGCGATCGCGCGGAGCCCGTCGAAGCAGTCGAAGTGCCCCGCGCTCGGCACATCGATCCGCGCCGGGTCGATGTCGGCCCGGGTCACTGCGTCGGTCTCGCGCGTCGTGCCGACAGGCGCCGGCCGAGACCCATCGCCGGCGACTCGACGACGCGCCACGACAGCCAGGCGAACGCCATCGTGATGGGCAACCCGACGACGATGAGCACCACCGTGACGACGCTGAGGTTCCAGGTGTCCCCCACGAGGTGGTCGCCGACCCATTGCAGGGTCGCGAGGTGCCAGAGATAGATGCCGTAGCTGATCGAGCCGACGAAGATCATCACGGGGTGGCGCAGGAACGAGCGCACCCGATCGCGGCCCTCGCCGCCGACGACGGCGGGCACCAGCAACGCGGTGGCCGCGATCGCGTGTAACCCGACGCGCCCGAGCCAACGCCAGTCTTCGAGTTGGGCCGGGAGTGTGTGCGTCACGTTCATCATGACGACACCGCCATAGGCCGCGACGCCGACGAGCCAACACCGGCCGGGATGCCTGCCGGCCGCCGTGACCGCGCGCGGGAAGCCGCCGCCGGTCGCGGCCCGCGCGCTCAGGACTGCGAGCGCCATGCCGCAGGCGAACAGCGGCAACTGAACGGGCAGCACCCGGACCCACATCGGCGCGCCGCCCTCCCACGCGGGGCGGAGCGACCAGACGAGCGCCGCGGTGCCCAGCACGACGAGTAGTCCGATCGCCGCCCATTCCGACCGCCACGCGCGATCGGCGCGATCGGCGCGGGCCGCAAGGCCGACGCCGAGCGCGAACAGCGGCAAGAACGCGTAGAAGGTGACCTCCACGACGAGCGTCCACGCCTGCGGCATGCCTTCGAGGAGCGGGAGCCCCGAGGGGCCCTGCGTCGAGAACCGCGCGTCGTAGGAGTACTGCTGCAACAGGGCAACGTTCCACGCCCAGCGCGACGCCCCGTGGAGGTAGGTCGTGTCGCGGATGACCAGCACGCAGCCGGCGAGCGCGACCCAATAGGCCGGGTAGATGCGAACGGCGCGTCGAATCGCGTACCCGCGGATCCTCGGCGCCTTCGGGCCACCGAGGTGCGCGACGGCGAACGGTCGGTACAACACGAACCCGGAGATCGCGAAGAAGATCGAGACACCGATGTTGCCCTCGTCGAAGATCGCACCGACGATGCGGTCGAAGCCCGGTGGCGGCGCGACGTCGGCGGAACGCACGAGCGAGACGTGGGTGAGGAACACCGCGAGCGCCGCGATCGCACGCAGGCCCTCGATCCCGTCGAACCGCGCGTCGCCCTCGGTGGCAAGGGCTGCGCGGGCAGGCGCCGCGGGGACACGAGCGGTGGTGGCAGGAGGCAGGCTCGAAACCGTGTCGGGCTCGCCCGGGAGTGCCACCGAAGCGAGGATACCGGCCGTTTCGGCGACGCGGACCGGGCGCGACCGACGTCACAGGAGAATCGTGCGGGCGGTCGAGACCGTGGGATCCTGGGCGGGTGAGCGACCGAGATCTCTTCCTCGCCGCCGGCCGGATCCTCCTGCGGTTGGTCGCGGTCGTCGCGGTCGTCGTCGGGGTCCCGGCCGCGATCGCAGTGGGTCTGCTCGCCGCCTTCGACGATCTCGGCGCGGGCACGGCGATCGGTCTCGGCTGGCTCCCGTCGGCGGTCTTCGCCGCGTTCGACATCGCTCGGCGCGCGGGCGGCCGCCTCGCCCCGGCGGGTCCCTGGGTGTTCGCCGAGATGATCGGCCCGCGGCGGGCGGCCGACCGGCGGCGCAGGGTTCGGGCGATCGGAGCGTTCGCGATCGGTGCGGTCGTGCTCGCTGGGTGGGCGCTGACGAACCGCGAGCCTGGCCTCGCGGTCGTGCTGGTCGACATCGCGATCCTCGGCGCGGGGCTCGCTGTGGCCAACCAGCGCTCGGAGCAGGCACCGCGGCCGGAACCGACGGGCCGACCGGGCGAACCGGGCGAGCGGGCAACGCGCCGGCCGGACCGGTTCGACGCCCTGCTCTGCTTCACCGCCCCGGACCCCGACGGCTCCGAGTTGGAGGCGGTGCTGCGCGACGAACACCTCGGCGTGTTCGGTACGCCCACGGCCGCGGTCGAGGCGTGCCGGATCGCGCTCGCACAGGCCGATCCGACCGTCGCGGTGCACGCGGTCGTGACCCGACTCGACCGCGGCGAACTGCACATCGTCGAGGTCGTCGAGCGCTCGTGAGGTGCGCCGCGGGCGATGTGCGACCAACCGCCCAGGTCGCGCCCGGTCCCCGGTGTCCGGAATGCACCGCGCCTAGGCTCGCACCCGGGATGAGGGGGGTCGGTTGTTTCTCAAGGCGTTGACGATCAAAGGGTTCAAGTCGTTCGCCGACAAGACGACGCTCGATTTCGAGCCCGGCGTCACGGTCGTGATCGGCCCGAACGGATCCGGCAAGTCCAACGTCGTCGACTCGGTCGCGTGGGTGCTCGGCGCCCAGGGTGCCCGGGCACTGCGCGGCGGGAAGATG
>SXJQ01000252.1 GCA_005779345.1 Actinomycetota bacterium | reverse complement strand
CTCGGTCGCGGCCGCGTCGCCGAGTTCGGGTGCCAGCGCACCTGCGAGCAGTTCGGGTGTGAGCATCGCCATCACTTGCTCGCCGAGTTCGGGCGTCTGCCACGCCTGCGCAGTGTCGTGCCACACGTAGGTCTCGTCGACCGGCCCGCCACCGCATGCCCACGTACGGATCAGGTCCGGGCGTGTCGACGCGACGCGTTGGGCGAGCAGGCAGCCCCAGTCGTGGCCGACCAGATCGACCGGTTCGCCGATCGCCTCGATCGCGGCGGCGATCCAGTCGGCGTAACTCTCCTTGTGCGGAGTGAAGCCGTCGGGGAGCGGAGTGTCGAACCCCGGGAGCGCGAGCGCGATCGTGTCGTCGCGACCGCAGGCCGAACGGATCGCGTCCCAGACCCGCCAGGTCTCGGGGACCCCGTGAATGAAGACGGCCGGCACGAGCACGAACGGTAGCGTCGTTTCCCTCGTGACGTCTCCTGCCACGCTCGTTGCCCGTGAGCTGACGAAGTCGTTCGGGCCCCATCTCGTGCTCGATCGCGTCTCGTTCACCGTCGTCCCGGGGGCCCGGGTCGGCATCGTCGCGCCCAACGGCACCGGCAAGACGACCCTCTTACGGTTGTTGGCGGGGCTCGAGCGGCCCGACTCGGGAACCGTCGAACGCCTCCCGCGGCGGGCGACGGTGGGCTCGCTCGCCCAGGAACCCGAGCGCCGGCCCGACGAGACCCTGCGGGCGGTCCTCGGCCGGCGCACCGGTGTCCGGGCGGCCGACATCGAGCTCGACCTCGCGAGCCTCGCGCTCGCCGACGGCGAGCCCGGGTCCGACGATCGGTACTCCGACGCGCTCGAGGCCTTCTTGTCGCTCGGCGGACCCGACTTCGAGGCGCGCGTCGGTGAGGTGCTCGCCGATCTCGGTCTCGCCGCGCGCTTGCTCGACGTCGCCATGTCGGCGCTGTCGGGGGGGCAGGCGGCTCGTGCGGCGCTCGCGGCCCTCTTGCTCAGCCGCTACGACGTGTTCCTTCTCGACGAACCGACGAACGATCTCGACTTCGCGGGTATCGAGCGGCTCGAACGCTTCCTCGTGGACCTCGACGCGGGATGCGTCGTGGTGTCGCACGATCGCGCGTTCCTCGACCGCATCGTGACGTCGGTCGTCGAACTCGACGAGCACGCGCACACGGCCACCGAGTTCCGCGGTGGATGGTCTGCGTACCTGGAGGAGCGGGCTGTTGCGCGGCGTCACGCCGAAGAGGACTACGAGGGCTTCGTCGCCAAACGTGACGAGCTGCGCGGGCGCGCGCAGCGCGAGAGCGAGTGGTCGCACCAGGGAGTGAAGAAGGCGAAGAAGGGCGGCGAGACCGACAAGTACATCCGTCACTTCGATCGGGCATCGTCGGAGAAGGTCGCGGCCAAGGCGAAGCGGACCGAGCGCATGCTCGAACGACTCGAGACGATCGACAAGCCGTGGGAGGGGTGGGACCTGCGCCTCGAATTCTCCGAGGCGCCGCGCGGCGGTGCGGTTGTGGCTCGACTCGACCGTGCGGTGATCACGCGCGGCGACTTCGTCCTCGGGCCCATCGATCTCGAGATCGGACATGGCGAGCGGGTCGCGCTCGTCGGTGCGAACGGCAGTGGCAAGACCACGTTGCTCGGAGGGTTGCTCGGTGAGCTGGCCCTCACCGACGGCCGAAGACACCTCGGGCCCGGCGTCGTCGTCGGCGTACTCGACCAGCGTCGCTCGACCTTCGTCGGTTCGGGTCCGTTGCTCGACGCGTTCGTGGCCGAGACGGGTTTGGGTCAGACCGAGGCTCGGGCGTTGCTCGCCAAGTTCGGTCTGGGTGCCGAACATGTCGCGCGCGAAGTCGCGACCCTGTCGCCGGGGGAGCGCACGCGAGCCGAGCTCGCTCGCTTCGTCGCCGCCGGCGTGAATTGCCTCGTGCTCGACGAGCCGACGAACCATCTCGACCTTCCGGCGATCGAACCACTCGAGCGGGCGCTCGCCTCGTTCTCGGGGACCGTGCTCCTCGTGACGCACGACCGCGCGCTCCTCGACACGGTGTCGTTGACGCGCCGGATCGAACTCGCCGACGGCCGCGTGGTGCGCGACGTTCCGCTCTGAGTCGCCCTACCCTGGTCGCATGGTTCGACGGTCCGTTCGTATCTCTGGGCGATTCTCCGGGCGATTCTCCGGGCGCTTCTCCGGGCGCTCGGCGCGTTCTTCCTGGCGTGCGCCGAGCGGTTCCTGGCGTTCGTTGAGCGCGCTCATGGTGTTGGTCGCAGCAGCAGGGCTCGCGGGCTGCAGCGATGGCGACGATTCTCCTGCCGATCGGACCTCGAGCTCCGCGAGCGGCGACACCACGACGACAACGCTGCGTCGCTCGGCGACCACCACGTCCGATGCGGCCGCGACCACGCTGCCGAGCACGACGAGCGCCCCGGTCGTCGACGCACTCGAACTGCGCGCCGATGGTGTCGGCGCGCAGCGCTTCGGGTCGGCAGCCGACGTTGTGGTGGCGGCCCTGACCGAGGAGCTCGGATCGGCGACCGACGACCGCGTGCAATCCGCGCCCACGTCGGACTATGGCGTGTGCCCGGGAACGCAGGTGCGGATCGTCGAGTGGGGAGGGTTCACGCTGTTGTTCACCGACGGCGCGACCCCGTACGCCGGCGGCGGGTCGTTCACGTTCTTCGATTGGCAACTGCGCGATCTCGGCGCGGCCACGCCACCGATGCAGACGGGCTCTGGTGTCGATCTCGGTGATCCGCTCGCCGAGGTGCGCGCCGCGGGTGATGCGGTGACGGCGGCCGACGACGAGATCCTCGGCGCGGTGTTCACCATCACCCTCGCAGGTGGTGGCGAGATCCGTGGCTCGCTCACCGGGACGGGCGACGCCGACACGGTGACGAGCCTCGTGGCCGGGAGTTCCTGCGGGGAGTGACGCCGGCCGTCACCCGAACAGCAGGTCGGCCAGGCGATCGTGGTGCCACGAACTCGCCCCGAACAGGTACTCGGTGCCGGTCGCGCGCCGGAGGAACAGGTGGAGGTCGTGCTCCCACGTGTAGCCGATGCCGCCGTGGATCTGGATCGAGTCCACGAGGTTGCGCCGCGCGGCGGCGCCGGCCGCGGCCTTGGCGACGTGACACGCGCGGGTGCGATCGGGGTCGCGCGCATCGACGGTCATCGCCGCGTAGTGCACGGCCGCGGTTGCGCGCTCGAGCACGAGCGACATCTCGGCCAACTTGTGCTGAATCGCTTGGAACGACCCGATCGGGCGGCCGAACTGCTCGCGCTCCTTCGCGTAGGCGAGCGCCATCGTGAAGCAGCGACGTGCCGCGCCGACGAGTTCGGCGGCGACCATCACGTGCGCTCGATCGGCGAACGCGCGCCATGCGTCGGATGAGCACGGGATGGCCGCGCCGATCTCGTCGCCGGTGTCCCACTCGAACAGACGTCGGGTCGTATCGACCGTTTCGATCGCGCGCAGCGCGCGGGCGCCCGGGTTGGGCAACAACGTCACGACGACGCCGGACTCGGTGCCGGTGGTCGCGCTGACGACGGCGAGGTGGTCGACCGCGTCGGCGTCGAGTACGAACGACTTGACGAGATCGTCGTTCGGTTCCCACACGCCCGAGCGTCCGGCAACGGCGACGCTGCCGGTGACTTCTCCGGCGGCGACAGCGTCGCGGAGTGCGGTGTCGGCATCGAGTTCCTCGAGCAGCGCGGCGAACAACGTCGTCGCGAGGAAGGGCCCCGGAGCAGCGACGAAGCCGAGCTCGTCGAGGAAGAGACAGAGGTCGGTGCAGTCGCCTCGGCCGAGCTCCGCGAACCCGCGCGTGTGTTGCCAGAGCGGCGCGTACTCGGAACGGTCGTCGAGATGCGCACGCAAGAGGCGCGGTGGACATTCATTCGTGAGTATCTGGCGTGCGGTTTCGACGAGGAGCTGTTGGTCGTCGGTCAGCGAGAAGTCCACCTCACACCCCCCGCGGCAGTCCGAGGACGCGCTGGGCGATGATGTTGCGTTGGATCTCGCTGCTCCCGCCCGCGATCGTGTTCGCGAAGCTCACGTAGAAGTTCGTGACCCACCGACCGGCTTCTTCACCGAGTTCTGCGTCGGTGACGGCGCCGTACGCACCGAGCAACTCCATGCCGAGCTCGTAGCTCGCCTTGCCCGCCTCGCTGCTCGCCATCTTCATGTAGCTGTGCTCCGGCGCGCTGCTGCCCTGGGCGAAGCTCGCAAAGCCCTTGTAGCCGAGCGATCGCAGGCTCGAGGCCTGTTCGTCCATCGCCGCGATCGCGCGGCGGACTCCAGGATCGGTGTCCTTGCCGGTGCGTTTGGCGAGGTCGACCAGCGCGCGGACGGTCTGGTCGAGGCGGGCAACACCATCGACCCACAGGCCCGCGCGTTCGTGCGCGAGCGAGCCCTGCGTCAGCGCCCAGCCACCGTTGAGTGGACCGACGAGGTTGCCGACCGGTACCTCGACATCGGTGAAGAACACCTCGGCAAAATCGGCCTGGCCGGTGATGTGGGTGAGCGGCCGCACCTCGATCCCCGGCGTGTCCATGTCGACGATGAGCAGCGAGATGCCGCGGTGCTTGGCCGCGTCGGGATCGGTGCGCACGTAACAGAAGCACTTGCTCGCGACCATCGCGTAGCTCGTCCAGACCTTCTGGCCATTGACGACGAACACGTCGTCGCGACGCTCGGCGCGGGTGCGGAGCGCGGCGAGGTCGGAACCCGCGTTCGGTTCCGACATCCCGATGCACCAGATCGTGTCGCCCCGGATCGCGGCCGGGACGAGGCGGCGCTGTTCCTCGTTGCCGTACTCGAGCAGGCTCGGAGCGACGATCGCGTACCCGGGGAAGTGGCTCGCCCGCGGAATGCGGCGACGGGCGAGTTCTTCGAGGTAGATGAGCGTCTGGGCGGGCGTGCAGTCGCGTCCGCCGAGTTCGGGCGGGTACCCCGGGATCATCCAGCCGTGGTCGAAGAGCGTCGCCTGCCAGTCGCGAAGCCACGGAACGATGCCGCCGTCGCCGCCGGCTTCACCCTGGAAATCGAACCCGGCCGCGGCCTCCGCGGGCGCGTGCTCGTCGAGGAACGCCGCGAGCTCGGCGCGAAATCGTTCGTCGTCGTCGCCCCAGTTCAGCTGCACTGCCCGGTCCGATCCCTTCGCGCTCGCGCTCGTCGTTCATCAACTGGCGTTCATTGAGTGGACGACCCGTATATTCGGGTTCTCCACTCAACGAAGGCAAATGAGGGAAGGCAAATGAGGGAAGGCAAATGAGGGAAGGCAAATGAGGGAAGGCAAATGATGGAGAGGGCGATCAGATCGGGGTGAACGCGCAGGGCATGCGCTTGATGCCGTGGATGAAGGCGCTCTGCAACATGTCGGGCTCGCCCGAGATGTGGATGTCGGGGAGCCGATGCAGGAGCTCCTCGAACATCACCTTGATCTCACGGCGAGCGAGGTTGGCGCCCAGGCAGAAGTGCGGTCCGCCCGCGCCGAACCCGACGTGCTCGTTCGGCGTTCGCAACAGATCGAAGCGGTAGGGGTCGTCGAACTTGCGCTCGTCGCGGTTCGCCGAGTTGTAGAACATCACGACCTTGTCGCCTTCGGCGATCGCCTGCCCGCCGACCCTCGTGTCGCGGGTCGCGGTCCGCCGGAAGTGGATCACCGGCGTCGACCACCGCACGATCTCCTCGACCGCCGTCGGCGAGACCGCCTCGAAGTCGTCGGTCCAGACGCGTCGCTGATCGGGGTGTTGTGTCAGCGCCAGCATGCCGTGCGCGATCGCCGTGCGGGTGGTCTCGTTGCCCGCGGCGACGAGGAGCAGGAAGAACGAACCGAGTTCGGCCGAGGTGAGGCGGTGACGTCCGTTCTCGTCTTCGATCTCGGCGTGCATCAGCGTGCTCGTGATGTCGTCGCGCGGCGTCGCGAGTCGATCCTCGGCGAGGGCGAGCCCGTACTGGAACAGCTCCATGCCGGCGCCCATCAGGTCCTGCGCACTCGACACGTACTCGGGGTCGCCGACGCCGAGGATGATGTTGGTGAGCTCGAAGATGCGGTGTGAATCCTCGCGGGGAATCCCGAGCATGTCGCAGATGATCTGGAGCGGGAGCGCGGCGGCGATCTCGCTCACGAAATCGCACCCACCCGTCGGTCCGACGCGGTCGACGATGCCGCGTGCCTGCTCGCGCACCGACTCCTCGATCCGGGCGATCTGGCGCGGCGTGAAACCGCGGTTGACGATGAGCCGCATCTTGGTGTGCTTGGGCGCATCCATGTTGATCATCGAGCCGAGCCACTCGGCGATCTCGGGCGGGATGTCGCCGATGTTGATGCTCGGCGCGGAGTGGAACGTGTCGGGATCGCGCGACACGGTCATCACGTCGTCGAATCGGGTGAGCGCCCAGAAGCCGCGTCCGGGCGGGATCGTGAACGGCAGTTCCTCGCCCTCGGGGGGCTCGAAGACCGGCTCGGCATGGAACGTGATCGGAGCTTCGTCGCGCAACTTGGCGAAGATGCCCTCGCGGTCGGGCCGCATCCAGGTCTCGAGGTCGCCGAGCGCGATGTCGGCGACGGCGAGGTCGGTCGTGGGCTTGCCGGTACCGACAGCGGCAGCGGAGTGGGGAGTCGAGGAGGCGGAGATCGTCATGGGGCGACTCTATTGCCGTTGGTAGCTTCGCCGGTCGTGCGCCCTCACGTCCCTCCGTCGCTGTTGTTCGTCACGGCTGCGGTCACGGTCGGGTTCGGCGCGATCTTCGCGCTGCTGCCCGACTTCCAGGACTCGATCGGGTTCGGCGACGCGTGGCTCGGAGCGGTCACGAGCGCGAGTTTCATCGCCGGATTCATGTCGCAGATCGGGTTGGCCCGATTCGCCGATCGGGGCCACGGGCGCACGATGTTGCTCGGGGGTGTCGCCGTCGCGGTCGTCGGTCTCTTGCTGGTCGCGGCCGCCGACTCGGTCGCGATCCTGCTCGCGGGGCGCATCCTGCTCGGCCTCGGCGAAGGCGCGTTCTTGCCCGCGGCACGTCGGGTCATCATCGTGATGAACCCCGCGGCGGTCGGCGGTGCGCTCGGCCGGATGGGCGCGGCGGCGACCGGCGGGTTCCTCGCGGGACCGCCCATCGCCGCGTTCATCGCCGAATGGCAGGGGCTCGCTGCCCCGTTCTGGTTCCTCGCCGCCGTGCTCGTCGCGATGTTGCCGGTGGTGGCGCGCTTCCCGGTCGCACCCGCCGAGCACGCACCGGTCGCCGCCCCGGTGCGCCGTCTGCTGAGGATCGAGGGCATTCGTGCCGGGTTGCTGCTCGGCGCCGGTTTGTCGCTCGCGATCGGTGTCTACGACTCGTTGTGGGCCAAGTTCTTGAAGGACGACCTCGGTGCGTCGACCAAGTTCGTCGCAGTCAGCCTGACCGTGTTCGCGCTCCCGATCGTGGCGCTCGCGCCGCGGATGGGGCGACTGGCCGATCGATTCGGGCCGGTGCGGGTCGGGTCGTTGTGCACGGTCGCCTCGGTACCGTTCGTTGCCGCGTACGGGTTCTTGCCGAACCCGTGGATCGTCGGGGTGTTCGCGGTGTTCCACTCGTGCTTCGACTCCGGTGCCCAACCGTCGTCGCAGGCCGCCGTCGCCGACGCCAGTCCGCCCGAACTCGTCGCCGCAGGGCAGGGCCTGCTCGACGGATCGGCCCTGCTCGTCGCCGCTGGGTCGTCGATGCTCGCCGCGCCCCTCTACTCGGCCGCGGGGGCCAAGGTGCTGTGGTGCGCGCTCGCTACCGGCGTCGGGATCGCCGGGGTTTCCGCCGCCTGGGTCGGTCAGAGCACCCGCAACGCCGACACCGTGTCGCGTTCGCGCCGTGCGAGCGCGCGCACGACCGCCGAATCGCCGTGACGATCACGCGCGATCTGGAGCATGCAGCCGATGGCACAGGCGTACGCGGTCGGCGACAGCTCGGGCGTCGGAGCCCCGATGCTCACGGCGAGGTCGTCGATGTGCACGGCGAGTTCCACGAGGCGGGTCACGAGGTACTCGTCGAGGAGGATGGCGCGTCCGCCGAGTGACGCGACCCGGCGGCCGGGCTGTTCGGCGGCGAGCGAGGTCCGGTAGCCGGCGATCGCGCGGTCGACGCGGTCGAGGAGCGCGGCCGGGCCGGCGGCGGACTCCGCGGCGCCTCGGTCGCGGATCTCGGTGTTGAGGGCATCGGTGACGTCGGTCGTGAGGCCAGCCGCCTCGAAGTACTCGGCGGCGGTCAGCAGATCGGCGGCCGGCGGATCGGCGTGCGCGAGGTAGTCGTGGGGGAGCAGGATCGCCCGGGAAAGGTGGCCAGCGAGCGCTCCGACGGTCATGTGCTCGAGCGCGCTCGGAGTGTCCCACCGCGCGGCGGTGTCGGGCGCCGCGATGAGGTCGCGAGCGCGGACGCTCGTGTCGACGAACGCGGTGCGGATCACGGACCGAACCTATAGCTTGCGCGCATGAGCGAGCATGAGGGCGACCGCGCGTTCACGGGCGGCTCGATCATGGGATCCGATCCGGAGTCGGTGTTCGCCGGTGCGACGAGCTTCTGTCGACGTCGCTACACGCGCGATCTCACCGGGGCCGATGTTGTGGTGAGCGGCGTGCCGTGGGACTGCACGACGACGTATCGGCCGGGTGCTCGACTCGGTCCGCGCGCGATCCGCCAGGCGAGCGCGAACCTGTCGTTCGGCAAGATCTGGCCGTGGAACCTGGATCCCTTCGATCATCTCGGTGTCATCGATTGGGGCGACGTCGCCTTCGCGGAGGGGTATCGCGAGGCGATGTCGGTCAAGGTCGAAGCGCACGCGCGCGCGATGCTCGCCGCTGGCAAGACGATGTTGACCCTCGGCGGCGACCACTACACCTCGCTCCCGTTGCTGCGGGCACACGCCGAGCGCCACGGCAAGATCGCGCTCGTGCACTTCGACGCCCACAGCGACACGTGGGACGACGACTACGAGCACCACGGCACGATGTTCCTGGCGGCGCTCGACGAAGGTCTCATCGACAACGAACGCTCGGTCCAGATCGGCGTGCGGGCGTTCAACGGCGAAGACCAGGGAATGACGATTCTCACCGCGCCCTGGGTGCACGACCACGGCGCGGCGGCTGTCGCGCGGGTGGTCCGGGAACGCGTCGGTGAAACGCCGGCCTACCTCACGTTCGACATCGACTGCCTCGACCCCGCGTTCGCTCCCGGGACCGGCACGCCCGTGTGCGGCGGGCTCACGACCGCGCAGGCCCAGGCCGTGCTGTTCGATCTCGTCGGGGTGCCCTTCGTCGGGATGGATGTCGTCGAGGTCAGCCCGCCCTACGACCACGCGGAGATCACGGCGCTGGCGGCGTCGACGATCGCGCTCGACTTCTTGTGCCTCCTCGCGGCGAGCCGCACCGGCGCGGGCGCGCCCGATCCCTACCAGGGCGGCAGCGGCCGACCCCTCGGCGGCTCGCCCCGCCCCGCCGCGGGGTGAGGTCAGCCCTCGCCGAGGGCGGGCATGAACTTCGGAACGCCGGCAGGAATCCCGGCGAACAACGTCGCGGCCGCGGCGTCGACCGTGTCGAGTGACCATTCGAGTTCGTCGGTGCAGTCGGTCGCCGGCCGCCAGCCGCGCAGCACCTGCAAGCTGCCGCCCATGACCTTGACCACCTGTCCCGTCACCCCCGACGACAGGTCCGACGCCAGCCACGCCACGACGGCGGCGATGTTCTCGGGGGCGAATTGGTCGGGAGCCCCGTCCTTCTTCGCCATGAACTCGCCGGCACCCGGGACGTTCTCGGTGAGACGCGTGCGTGCGGTCGGACAGATCGCGTTGACGCGCACGCCGAGCCGCTCGAGTTCGCGCGCCATCACGATCGTCATCGACGCGATGCCCGCCTTCGCGGCGGCGTAGTTCGCCTGGCCGGCGTTGCCGTAGATCCCCGACTCGCTCGCGGTGTTCACGATCTTCGCATTGACCGGCTCGTTCGTCGCCTTGAACCGATTGCGCCAGTAGGCGGCGGCGAACCGGCTCGGCGCGAAATGGCCCTTGAGATGAACGTCGATCACGGTGTCCCAGTCGGCCTCGTCCATCGAGAAGCTCATGCGGTCGCGCAGGATCCCCGCGTTGTTGACCAGGATGTCGAGCCCGCCGCAGGTTTCGACGGCCTGCGCGACGAGCGCCTCGGCGTCGGCCCAGTTGCTGACCGACCCGCCGTTGACGACGGCGCGCCCACCCGAGGCCGTGATCTCCTCGACGACCTGTTGCGCGGGCGTTGCATCTGCGCCGGCGCCCTGCATGTCGCCGCCGAGGTCGTTGACGACCACCGCAGCGCCTTCGCTCGCGAGCAGCCGCGCGTGTGCGGCGCCGATCCCGCGTCCGGCGCCCGTGACGATCGCAACCTTGCCGTCGAACCGACCCATTGCTGTATCCCCCTGAGACCAATCTGGTGTACGAAACCCGGCGTACCAAAGGCTGGCGTACTGAACCTGACAGTGGTGCCGGATTGGATCAGAGCCGGGCCGTGCGCGTCGAGTCGGCGGGCGCGGCCGCGAGCCGACGGTGCTCAGTCGCCGCTGAACTCCGCGGCACGCCGTTCCTTGAACGCGGCCATGCCCTCGACCAGATCGGGACTGGTCGTCGCGAGCGCCTGGAAGTGTCCCTCCAACTCGAGACTCGAGGCGAGGTCGGATTCGAACGAGGCGTTCAGCAGCCGCTTGCTCAGACCGAGCGATCGCGTCGGCCCGGCGGCGAGCCGGGTCGCGAGTTCCTCGGCGGCGGCGGCCAGCGCCGCTGCGTCGTCGAGGCATCGGTAGGCGAGGCCCTCGGCGACCGCGTCGCTGCCGACGATCGTCTCGCCCAGCATCACGAGCGCTCGCGCACGCGGAAGTCCGACGAGGCGGGGGAGGAGGTACGCGCCGCCCGCGTCGACGACGAGACCCCACTTCGGGAACGTCCACACGAACTTGGTCGCGGCGTGGACGAGCACGAAGTCGCACGCGAGGGCGAGGTGCGCGCCGGGGCCGACGGCCGCTCCGTTGACGGCAGCGATCGTCGGCTTGTCGAGCTCCCACAGCTCCCGGATGAATGCCTGCACGCCGATGCGCAACGCCTCGCTCGTCTGCCGTGTGCGGAAGCCCGGTGCACCGGCTTGCATGACCGTCGACGCCGAGAGGTCCATCCCCGCGCAGAATGCATCGCCCGCTCCGGTGAGCAGCACCGCGCGCACTTCGCGGTCGGCGCGAGCCTCGCGGATGGCGGCGGTGAGGCCGTCGCGCATCTCGACGGTGAGTGCGTTCTTCGCGTCGGGGCGATCGAGCACGAGCCGTAACACGCCGTCGGTCCGGTCGACGGTGAGACCGGGTGTCCGCGCCGGCGTCGTCATGTGTCGTTCCGATTCGTGAGGATGTTGATCACGGCGACGCCCGAACCGCGGCCGCCGGCGTTGTGTTGCAGCGCGTAGCCGTTGCGGATCTCGACCTGCCGGTCGCCCGCGTCGCCGCGCAGCTGCCACCAGCATTCGGTGATCTGGGCGACCCCGGTGGCGCCGATCGGATGGCCCTTGGCGAGGAGCCCGCCACTCGTGTTGACGGGGATGCGCCCCGTGAGGGTCGTCTCGCCCTCGAGCGAGGCGATCCCGCCGCGGCCCTTGGCGACGAATCCGAGGTCCTCGATGTCGAGGATCTCGGTGATCGTGAAGCAGTCGTGGACCTCGGCGCAGTCGACCTCGGTCGGTTCGATCCCCGCCATCGCGTACGCACGACCCGCGGCGATGCGCGTCGCCTTGATCTCGGTGAAGCTGTCCTTCTCGTGGAGGTAGGGATGGTCGGTCGCGACCCCGAAGCCCGCGACCCAGACGGGGCGGTCGGTGAACTCGTTCGCCCGCTCGGCGTTGACGAGCAGGACCGCTGCGGCGCCATCGGTCTGGGGGCAGCAGTCGAGCAGGTGGAGTGGGTAACAGACCGGCGGTGACTTCATCACGTCGTCGATCGTGATCTCGTTCTGGAAGTGTGCGTACGGATCGCGCGCGCCGTTGTAGTGGTTCTTCACGGCGACGCTCGCGAGCATCTCGCGTGTCGTGCCGAACTCCGCCATGTGGCGGGTCGCGAACGGGGCGAAGAGCACCGGCGCGGTCTCGCCACGGGTGAAGATCGGGTGTCCGGCCGCGGCGCGCGAGAGCAGGCCCTCCTCGGTGCTCTTGTCGCGCATCTTTTCGACGCCGATCACGAGGACGACGTCGTGCACACCGCTCGCGACGGCCATCGCCCCGACGCGGAAGGCATCGGATCCGCTCGGGCACGCGTTCTCGATGCGCGTGCACGGGATGCCCGCGAGCCCGATCGCGGTCGGCACGGTGTTGCCGCCGATTCCCTCTTGACCCCACAACGTTCCCCGTTGGGTCGCGACGAAGGCCGCCTCGACCTGGTGGGGCTCGAAGCCCTTGTCGACCGCCTCGACGGCGGCCGCGAACGCGCCGGCGGCCATCTGCTCGTAGCTCTGATCGAAGAGCTCGCCCATCTTGATGAGGCCGGCACCGACGACCGTCACGCGATTCCATGCCATCGTCTCAGGCCTCCTGGAGGGGCTTCGCCTTGAAGCCGTAGACGGGGACGCCGCGCTCGTACGCATACCGGCGCAGCACGAGGCGAACGCGGCGGCCGATCGCGAGATCGGTGCCGTCGTCGTCGACCTGCAACATGATCCGCGCGCCGTCGTCGAGATCGATGACCGCGATGGGCAACGGTGCCTCGAACGGTGCGGGCATCGTGTAGTTGACGACATAGGTGTGCACGGTTCCCGTACGAGCGAGATGTACCGCCTCGAGTTTCGGTCCGCCGCACGCGGTGCAGTGCGGGTGGAGCGACGGCGGGGTGTTGATGGTGCCGCAGTCGACGCAACGAGCTCCGAGGAGCTGCAACATCTCCTCGGCGCCGCGTGCGAACAAGGCCGACTCCGGGGGCACGCCCATCGGAATGGTCTCGCCGCCGGCGACGAGTTGACCGCGGTTTCGTAGCGCGCGGGTGTAGCTCGCGGGCGTGCCGTCGGTGATCATCGCGGCGACGCGTGCTGCCCCGGCGACGGGTGCCTCGACGTTGATGATGATGCCGGTCGCTCGACCGCCGCCGTACGCGACGGCGGCCGCGACCCCGGCCGCGTCGAGCGCCCCGACGATGCCGAGCAACGCGGCGGCGCTGCCCGAGTCGCCGACCTCGGCGTACGTCGCCGTGGAGGCGACGAGCGGTGCGCCGACCTGCTTGGCGATGACCGCGCCGAGCCGGCCGTCGGGGTCGGGGAGTGACCACACGCTCGGCGCGAGCGGTGCGAGCGCCGCCGCGACCTCGCCGACGATGGGGACGAAGATCTCCTCGCGGAAGAGTCGCCCGTCGTACAGGTCGCGCGTGTCGGTCTCGCCGTCGCCGCGATAGCGGTCGAGCAGCGGACGTGATCGCGTCGCCCGCACCCCGAGGGTGGCGGTCCCGCCTTCGAGACCGAGGACGAGGGCGGCCGCGCCCGCACCGGCGCGTTGCTCGTAGCCGGTTCCGGGTCCGGGCCGGATCGCGTCGGACACCACCACGAGCGCGGTGCGCACCGAGCCTGCGCTCACCGCGTCGGCCGCGGCGAGCAGCGCCTCGATCCCCGAGTGCGGCGATCCCGAGAGCAGCGCGCCGGTGGCGTGGTGGGCGAGGCCGAGCGCGTTCGCGAGCACCGCGTGGCTCGGACCATCGGCGAACGGAGGTCGACCGCAACCCCACCAGAGTCCGTCGATCGCGGTCGGGTCGGCGCCCGCCGCCTCGACCGCCGCGGTACCGGCGTCCCAGGCGAGGGTGAGCGTGTCCTCGTCGGGCGCGCACAGCGCGGCCCGACCCTTGCCGCCCTTGCGGTTCCACGCCGCGCCGATGTCGGCCGCGGCGAGACGCAAGCCCGGAGCGGCCGCACCGACCCCCACGATTCGCACGACTGCGTGACCCGGCATCTGCCCTCCCGAAAAACCTGACTCTAGCGTCAGGTCCGCGAACGATCCCCGGCCGGAGAGCCCGTCAAGGCGGCCGGTGAACGCGTCGATAGCCATGCGATGTGGGCGGAGGTGTCGGCGACGGCACGCGAGGTGAGCGACGAACGTGCGGCGCGCCGCAACGCCGTGCGCGCGGCCGCCCTGAACCCCACCCAACTTGCAACGCTGCTCGTCGCCCCGCTCTTCGTGTTCGGCCGCGAACGGGGATGGGTCGCGGACTACCCGGTCTGGCTGCTCGTCGGTTCGCTCGTCTTCTCACAGATGTTCTCGACGGTGTCGTTCGCGATCTGGCCGTCGCCCCAGCGCCCGCGCGAGTTCGTCGCGCGCACCATGTGCATGATCGTCCCGATCGTGTTCGTGACGTACGTGACGGGATGGGGCGCGACGTTCGCGCTCGGCTGTGTGTTCGGTGCCATCGAGGTCATGCGAACGTCCGACTCGCGCGCGATGCAGCCGGCGCTCGCGTGCGCCGTCGGGTCGATCGTGATCGGCGAGGTGCTCGTGGCCACGGGAGCGATCCAAACGCTCCTTCCCCAGCCTCAGGGGCACGGCCTCGCGGCGCTCCAGATCGTCGGCGCCTCGTTCGCGATCGCGGTGGTGGGCTGGACGACCCGGGCGAAGGAGGCGAGCGATGCCGAGGTCCGCCGGCGCGAGGAGTGGTTCCGAGCGCTCGCGCAGCACGCCTCCGACATCGTCATCGTCCTCGGCCCGGATCGCTCCACGATGTATACGAGTCCGTCGGTGAGGACGATGCTCGGGTACGAACCCGAGGAACCGATGTTCGTGCGCGAGTTGATCCACCCCGACGAGTTCGAGTCGTCGTCGCGCTGGTTCCGAACGATCGTCGAGCAGCCCGGGCACGGCGCCGAGACCGAGCTGCGGTTGCGTCACGCGAACGGGACCTACCGATGGTTCGACGTGAGTGCCACCAACCGAGTCGACGACCCCGATGTCGGCGGCATCGTGTTCAACCTCCACGACGTCACCGATCGACGCCGATACCAGGAGGAGTTGTCGCACCAGGCGTATCACGACGCGTTGACCGGACTTCCGAACCGGCCGAACTTCCTCGATCAGCTCGAGCGCGCGCGGCGCGTCTCCGAGCGCGACAACGGTTGGCTCGCCGTGCTGTTCCTCGACATCGACCGGTTCAAGCTCGTGAACGACAGCCTCGGACACGAGGTCGGCGACCGGCTGCTGGTCGACATCGCCGGACGATTGCTGACCTGCGTGCGGCCGGGCGACATCGTCGCCCGGTTCGGCGGCGACGAGTTCACCGTGCTCCTCGCGCCGGTCGACGGCGCGGGCGACGCCGTGCGCGTCGCCGAACGGATCACCGAGGTACTGCGTCGCCCGGTCGCGGTCGGGGGGCGCGACCTGGTGGTCAGCACGAGCATCGGGATCGCCCTGTGCGAATCCGGTGGCGACTCACCGTCGGATCTGCTCCGCCAGGCCGACCTGGCGATGTACGTCGCCAAGGAGAAGGGGCGGTCGCGTTGGGAGATGTTCGATGCCGCGAGCGCCCCGCACGTCGTCGAGCGACTCGAGCTCGAGGGTGACCTGTGGCGTGCCCTCGAAGAAGAAGAACTCGTCGTTCACTTCCAGCCGGAGGTCCTCCTCGCGACCGAGCAGGTCGTGTCGGCCGAGGCACTCGTCCGATGGCAGCATCCGACGCGCGGCTTCTTGGCCCCGAGCGAGTTCGTCCCGTTCGCCGAGGAGTCGAACCTCATCTGCTCGATCGACCGGTACGTGCTGACGCGGGCGTGCCGATGGGCGAAACAGTGGGCCGACGACCGCGGGCCGGACAGCCGCGTCGTGGTGAGCGTCAACCTGTCGCCACGCTTCGTCCGCCAGACCGATGCCGTGGCCGAGATCACGGCCATCGTGCACGACGCCGGAGTCGATCCGCGATGCCTGCAACTCGAGATCACCGAGCGCACGGCGCTCACCGACATCGAGCACACCGTCGCCACGCTCCACGAGCTTCGCTCGCTCGGGATCCGCGTCGCGATCGACGATTTCGGCACGGGCTACTCATCGCTCGGGTACCTCAAGCGACTGCCGATCGACGTCGTAAAGCTCGACCGAAGCTTCGTCGAGGGCATGGACACCGACGAGTCCGACGTCGCGATCGTGCAGGCGGTGATCACGATGGGCCACGCGCTCGGCATGAAGGTCACCGCCGAGGGCGTCGAACGTGCCGAACAGGCCGCTCGGTTGCAGGCACTCGGTTGCGACACGGCGATGGGTTGGTACTGGTCGCCGTCGCTCACGCCCGAGGTGTTGGGCGAGGTCTTGCGCAACGGTTGGGGTGCCGCCGTCACCGTGGCGAGCTGAGCATCGCTCAGAGTCTGCCCGTCGGCGTTGCACCCGTCGGCGTTGTGCCCGCCGGCGTTGCGCCCGCCGGCGTTTGCGCCCGTCAGCCTTGGGCGCCGGCCGTCACCGTCGCGAGCCCGGCGACGTTGCCGTCGGCGACGATGCGCGTGAACCCGGCCGGGTCGGCGCCGAGCGTGCCGTCCCAGAAGTCGAGGGTCACCGTCTCCACGAGCGCGTCGTGGGGCGACTCGACGTCTTCGTACGGCCACGCGTGCGACCCGCCGATCAACTGCACGAACCACGCGGGGTCGGCCGACGCCTCGAAACTCGCGACGGCTTCGTCGTACGGCAGTGTCGTGTCGGCGTCACCGTGCAGGATCATGACCGGCACGGCGTTGGTGCCGAACGGTGTGTCGCCCGGGTAGGAGAATCGGAAGCTCGACATGACGATCGCGGCGTCGATGCGGTCGTCGAGACAGCACGGGTGGTACACGAGGCCGTAGACCGTGCCGCCACCGAGCGAGAGCCCCGAAACGCCGATCCGGTCGGCGTCGATGCGCGATCCGAACTCCTCGGACGCGAGGAGTTCGTCGATGACGAACGACACATCGCCCGGCTGGCTCGGGAAGTCGGCGATCCCCGACGCGCCGGGGCCCGTGTCGCTCGTACGCGGGAACCGCGGCGCCGCGACGACATAGCCGGCCTCGGCCCAGCGTTCGAGCAGCTGGGAGAACTTGCCCGGTGAACCGTTGAAGCCGTGCGCGTGCACGACGAGGGGAAAGGGTCCGTCGCCGGACGGCACGTAGAGGTCGGTCGGGAGCAGCCGACCGGGCACCTCGGCGCCGTCGGGGTCGGCCGTCGTTCGCGAGTCGTCGACGAGTTGGAGTGTGGTGTGCTCCACGGTGAGGGGGCGCCGGGCCGTCGTGGTCGTGACCGGCGCGGCCGACGACGTGGTGACGTCGTCGGAGCGTCCGCCGGCGGTGTCGTCACCACCGCAGCCGGACGCGACCGTGGCGAGGGTCGCGAGGACCGTGACGAGGATCGCTCCGAGGCGCACGCCGCCAGGGTACGCCCACGGCGGGTCGTCGCCGCGATGGCGCGGCCGCTGGGGCGCGCTCAGCCGCCGAGGCCGAGCAGGCGCTCGCGCCGCACCGAACGGATCCCGCGCCAGAGGGCGAGTGCGGCGGCGAACCAGGCGAGCAGGCCGACCCCGGCGATGAACCACCCGGCGCGCGACAGCGACGCGCTCGCCATGCCGTACGCGCTGATGACGAGCGGCAGGGTGATCAGCGCACTGCTCTGCTGCGCGGCCGCGGCGCTCGACACGCGCGCCGAGATGCGCAGGATGAGCGCGACGACGAGTGCGAGGAACGGCGGCACGACCCACAGCACGAGTACCCACCAGTTCGCCGTCGGGAAGAACCAGCCGCCGACCTTTGGCCCGACGATCAGGTTCACCACCAGCGAGTAGAGCGCGAACCCGACGAGCTCCACCGCGTACCCGGGCAGCAGCGCGGCGATCAACTTGCCGACGAAGATCTCGCGCTCCGACGCGGGCGAGTGGGCGAGGAACTCGCCGCTGCCCCGTTCGCGCTCGCCGACGATCGTGTGCGAGCCGATCGCCGAGCTCACGGTGAGCGGCACGATGATGGCCAACGGCGCGAAGAGGTACACCGCCATCGCGTACGCGGCCTGCACGTTGGGGGAATCGCCCTGGACCTGCTGCTGGATCGATGCGGGCAAGGTGTCGACGAGATCGCCGATCTGTTGCACCAGTCCCTGATCCGAGATCGTGGTGAGGCTCGTGAAGAGCAGCACCGGCAGCGCGACGAAGAACAACCCGGCGATCGCGACGAGCGGGATCCAGAAATCGCGGCTCCGCCACAACTGCAACAAGTCGGTGCGAGCGACCACCCAGGTGCGATTCCAATTCATCCGGCGTCCGCCTCGGTCCAATTCATCCGGCATCCGCCTCGGTCCAATTCATCCGGCGTCCGCCTCGGTCCAATTCATCCGGCGTCCGCATCCTTCGCCCGCACCGCGAAGTACAGCTCCTCGAGGGTCGGGGTGCGCGGCTCGACCCGGGTGAGACGCACCCCGCGCGCGACGAGATCCGCGACGAGGTCGGGCAGGCGATCGGGGTCGTCGAGCGTTACGACCGCGGTCCACTCACGCTGGTAGTGCGTGATGTACGGGAGTGAGGCCGCGACGTCGAGGCTCCCGGGGACCTCGGCGTCGAGCGTCACGGTGGTCCCCGTGAAGAGGCGGCGGGTGAGGTCATGCGGTGATCCGGCGATCATCGTGCGACCGTGGTCGAGCACCATCACGTAGTCCGCCAGCCCCTCTGCTTCGAGCAGGAGGTGCGTGCACATCAACACGGTGCGACCGTCGTCGGCCATCCCGCGGATCAGGTCGAGCACCGCCCGCGACGACTCCGGGTCGAGTCCGGCGGTCGGTTCGTCGAGGAGCAACAGTTCCGGGTCGTGGAGCGTGGCGCGCGCGAGCGCGAGACGGGCGCGCATCCCGGTCGAATAGCCGCCGACCCGCAACGCGAGCGCGTCGGCGATCCCGAACCGCTCGGCGGCGCGCGTGATGCGCGCCTCGACCGCGTCGACCTCCCAGAGTTGCGCTGCGTAGCGGAGGTTGTCGGCGCCGGTCAGTCGGTCGTAGAGCGCCGGGCGCGCGGGAACCACGCCGCAGCGACGGCGCACGTCTTCGCCGTCGGCAGTCGGGTCGAGGCCGAACGTGCGCACCGCTCCCGCGGTCGGCGGCATCGCGCCGGTCACGACGCGGACCGCGGTCGTCTTGCCCGCGCCGTTGGGGCCGAGGAGCATCGCGATCGTCCCCGCGGGGATCGACAGGGTCAGCTCGGAGAGCGCGACGACGTCACCGAACCGCTTCGTCGCTCCGACGAGTTCCACGACGCCCGCGCCCGGGGCGGCCGCGGGCATCGTGGCGGCCGCGGCCGCGGTCGTGTTCGGCGCCGTCCCCATTGCAGGAGTGTCGGCCGATCGGCAACGTTGGGTGAGGGGTAGTTCGGGCCGGTTACCCTGTGCCGCTCACGGCGGCGTAGCCGAGTGGCTCAGGCAAGGGCCTGCAAAGCCCCGTACGCGGGTTCGATTCCCGCCGCCGCCTCCATGGCCCCTGACCTGTGCAGTCCCAGGTCAGGGGCCACGTTCGCGCGACCGGCCTGCCCGTCTGCCCTCCGGGGCGCTTGCCGAGGTGCCCTCCGGTCAGGCGAACGCTCGGGCGGCGAGCGCGCGGTCGAGGAGGGGGAGCGACGGGTCGATCCGGCCGGTCTCGAGCAGCGAGGTCGCCGCGACGGCCACGGCGCCGAGCGCGATGCGACCCAGCGTGCCGCCGACGGAGATCCGCCGTACACCGACGGCCGCGAGCTCGGCGACCGACGGACCGCCGGGCAGCAACAGCACGGTCACCGGAACACCGACCGACTCGACGACGGTCCGGATGCCGACGAGGTCGACGAGCGCCGGCGCGTACACGACCTCGGCGCCGGCGTCGCGATATGCGACGAGGCGCCGCACGGTGTCGTCGAGATCGTCGATGCCGCGGAGGTGGTTCTCGCAGCGCGCCGTCAGCACGAGCCCGGTTGCGCGTGCGGCCGCGGCGGCCGCGGCGACCCGTTCCACCGCTGCCGCGATCGGGTCGATGCGCCGTCCCACGGGATCCCAGTCCTCGATCGAGCAGCCCGCGGCACCCGCGGCCGCGAGGAGTCCGACCGTCTCGGCGACGCCGGCGGGATCCGCCGCGAAGCATCGTTCGGAGTCGGCGTTCACCGGTAGGTCGGTGGCCGCCGCCACGGCTGCGACGTGGGCGACCACGAGATCTCGCTCGACCGACATGTCGGCGCGTCCGAGCGTCGCCGCGAACCCGCTGCTCGTCGTCGCGAGTGCTGGGAATCCGAGCGCGGTCAGCACACGAGCCGAGCCCTCGTCGTAGGGGTTCGGCATCACGAAGCACCCCTCACGATGCAGGTCGCGGAACGCGGCGGTGCGTGGCGTGGCAGGCGTGGCAGGCATGGCAGGCATGGCGGTCCTCGTCTCGGCGGCCGGCCCGCGTGGGTCGGACCAACGAATTCTGTCCGAGTTGCGTGCGGGCGGGTGGCACAATCGGCGCATGGCGAATGTCCAGTTCACCGTCGGTGACATCACGCTGACCCGCGTCGGCTACGTCGATGTCGATGTCGAGCCCGAGCGCGTCGGCCTGACCGCCGACCAGGTCGCTGCAGTCCCGTGGGCCGAACCGACGTGGGCGGGCGGGACCCAGCTCCGGGTGGGTGCCGCCGCCTGGGTGATCCGCAGCGGCGACGCGGTGATCGTCGTCGATCCCGCGCAGGCGGCCGACGACATCTTGCGCAGCGCGGCCGACGCGGGCGCGCACCAGGAGGCGTTCGCGGGTGTCCTCGCGGCGGCGGGGGTGCCGCGCGACGACGTCACGCATGCGATCGCCACGCACGTCGAGGGGATCGGCATGTTCGCCTGGCGCGATCCCGACGGTTCCTGGTCGCCGTTCTTCCCGAACGCAGCCTTGGTCGTGACCCAGCGCGAACTCGATGCCCTCGACGCCGGTGCGCACCCGACCGCGGAACACGGCCCGTTCGACGCGCTGCGGGCCCGGGGCATCGTGGACGCGATCGCAGGCGATCGGCCCGAGGTCGCGCCGGGGGTGTCGGTCGAGGTCGCGGGCGGGCACACGCCGGGTCACGCGGTCGTGCGGGTGCGTTCCGGCGGCGATTCGGCGGTGATGGTCGGACACCTCGCGGTCAGCCCGTTGCACCTCGCGACCGGCGAGTGTCCCCAACAACACCCCGACCCGGCGTTGGTCGAGGCGACGCTGACCGGGCTGCGGGCATCGGGAGCCCTGCTGATCGGGCCGCTCTGGCCCGCGCCCGGCGCCGGCCGTTGGGTCGACGGCGGCCTGATCGCCGAATGGGGGACCGCGGTGTGACCCGTGCGTCCGAGCCCCAGGGCCCCGATTCGAAGCCGCAGCACCACCGCGCTGGTCCAGATGGGCCATGGGGAGTTCTCATGGTCACAAGGGCGTCGGATCGGGATTCTGGGGCTGGCCCCGTCGGGGCGCGGGGGCTTAGAATCGGACATTCGGGGCGATCGACCTAGGGACGGGCCGAGGGATGCTGCGCAGGGCGACGATTCGCACGAGGGTGTTGGCGGGTGCCGCCGTCCCCGCGGTCGCGCTCGTCGTCGTGGTCGCGCTGAACCTGCGGCGGAGCCCCGGCCTCGGCGTCGGGGTCGCGCTGGTCGTGGTCGCCGCGATCCTCGTCGGCGTCACGATCGCCCGTTCGATCGCGCGGCCGATCGAGGTCCTCACCGACCAGGTCGCCGACCTCAGCGCGATGCGCTGGGTCGAGGGTCGCAGCGTGCAGACCGACGAACTCCTCCCGCCGCGCGCGGTCGAGGGTGCGTACGGCGGTGAGCTCGGCGAGTTGGCGGCGGCGATCGCGACGAGCCGCAAACGCGCCCTACGACTCATCGCCGAACAGCGCGAGCAACATCGAACACTCCGCGAACTGGCCGCGAACTCCGCGCAGCGCGCCACCGATGTGCTGGCGGGCGCGCTCGACACGATCGACGAATTGAGCCGCCGCGACCACGACCCCGCGGCCGCCGCGTCGCTCTCCACCGTCCAGCGCCTCGTCGCCCGCGCCGACCGACACTCGTCGAGCGTGCTCGTGCTGCTCGGCGAGGGTGGCCGTGTCGCCGAGCACGACACTGCGCTGAGCGAGGTGGTGTGGGCCGCTTCGCTCGCCGTCGATGCGGCCGAGCGGATCGACCTCGTGTCGCTCTCCGCAGCCGTCGTTCGCGCCGACGCGGTCAGCGACCTCGCGCACCTGCTCGCCGAGATGCTCGAGAACTCGGCCCACGCCTCCGGTGCCGACCAGCGCGTCACGCTGCTCGGCGAGAGCACCGATGTCGGCTACCTCCTCACGCTCGTCGACCACGGCGCCGGTATGGACGCCGTCGCGCTCGCCGAGGCGAACCGCCGGGTCGCCCGAGCCGTCCCGGTCGATCAGGTTCCGGTGCGGGCGCTCGGTCTCGACGTGGTCGGTCGGCTCGCGCGCCGTCATGGCATCGTCGTGCGCCTCGGCGAGTCGTCCGACGGCGGCATCGTCGTACGGGTCGAGATTCCTGCCAGCCTCCTCGTCGAGTCCGCGATCGAGGAGCCGATGATCACCGTCGACCTCGCCGAGGAACACGCGATCGACGCCGCCATCGCCGCCGAGCCGTTCGCCGACGACGCGGCCGACGAACTCGAGGAACTCCGCGACTCCGACGAGCCCGGCGAACCCGAGTCACACGAGGTCGTCGAGATGATCGACTCCGACGACGACGTCACCGTCGGCTTGCCCGGAGCCCTCGAAGCGACCACCCCGGTCGCTCCCGCGGCCCAGCCCGCAGCGACGCCAGAGCCGCAGCCCGAACCCGAGCCGGCCGTGCGCATCGAGGCGCCGGCGGTCTCGGTGCCGTCTCGTCCCGGCGTGGTGATCGACCCGCTGCCCTACGTCGTGCGGGTCAGTTCCGACGAACTCCTCCCTCGCAGCGGCAACCGCCGCCCCGACGAGCTGTTGCCGTCGTCGGCCGGGCGCCGCAATCGGCGTTGGTCCGCGGCGCTCGCTCGCGTCGGCCAGTAGCCCGCACCGGCGACGGCACTGCGCCGCGCCGGCCCTGGCGGCCGGCGGCTATGCGTCGGGCACGCTGCGGAGGGTGACGCCCGGCAGGGCGCCGGTGTGTTCGCCCGCCTCCATGAGCACCGCGCCGTTCACGATCGTCGCGTCGTACCCGGTCGAGCGCTGCACGTAGCGGCTCGCGCCGAGCGGGAAGTCGCGCTCGACGTGGGGGAGCGGCAGGGCGAGTGCGTCGAGCTCGATCACGTTCACGTCGGCGAAGGCACCGACGACGAGCCGGCCACGATCGTGCACGCCGAACAGGTCGGCGGTGTCGCTCGTCAGCCGTCGGATCGCGTCCTCGAGCGTCATCTTCGCTTCGTCGCGCACCCAGTGCGACAGCAACCAGGTCGGTTGACCCGCGTCCATGATCATCCCGACGTGCGCACCCGAATCGGCGAGGCCGAGCACGCAGTAGTCCTTCGCGAGCATCCACTCGATCGCTTCGTGCTGCTGATTGAGGAACGGGAAGCTGAACACGGCCTTGCCCCGCGTCTCGAGCGAGATGTCGACGAACGCCTGCACCGCGTCGACCCCGCGGCGCGCGGCGTGCGCGGCGAGCGAATCTTCGGGTGTGAACCGGTAGTTCGCGGGCTCCGTCGCCAGCACGTACACGCCGCGCCAGTCGAGGCGGCCGCCCTGCGCGCGTGCCGCCTCCACGAGCTCGCTCCGGCGCTGCGGGTCGTCGAGTGCGTGGAGACGCGCCTCGACCCCTTGGCCGGCGAGCGCATCCCAACCCGGCGCGCGGTCGAAGAACGTTCGGAGCTGGAGCCCGAAGAGCAGCGCGATGCCCCGCGGTGTCGTCTGCGGGCGGATATCGCCGCCCGTGGCGGCTTCGGCCTCGACGCACTCGAAGATGCGTTCGTAGAGCGTCGGTCCGAGGTCGCTCTGCGCGACGCCGAAGGTCACGGGCCGTCGCGTGCGGCGGCGGATCTCGGCCATCCAATGGACCTCGGCCGCGGTGTGCCCGGGGTCCTTGCCGCCACCCTCGAAACGCGGCGCGACCTCGAACACTCCGCTGCGGTGGCGCCCCAGCACGTCGCCGATCGCGTACAGCTCGTCGGTCGTCGCCCACGTGCCGGGCACCGGACGTCCGTCGGGAACTCGGTGCAGCAGGGTGCGACTCGTCGCGAAGCCGAGCGCGCCGGCGCCCATCGCCTCGTCGACGACGTCGCACATCGCGGCGATGTCGTCGGGCGAGGCCGGCGCCTCGTCGAGGCCGCGCTCGCCCATCACGTGGTGTCGCACCGCGCAGTGACCGACCATGCCGCCCACGTTGAGCCCCTTCGGCAGCCGGTCGATCGCACCGAGGTATTCGCCGTAGCTCGTCCAGTCCCACGCCAGTCCGGCCAGGATCGACGCGGCGGGAATGTCTTCGACCGACTCCATCAGCTCGGCGAGGTACTCGCGTTCGTCCGGCGCGCATGGGGCGAAGCTCACGCCGCAGTTACCGAGCACGACGCTCGTGACGCCGTGCCAACAACTGCTCGTACCGAGCGGGTCCCATGCGATCTGCGCGTCGAGGTGGGTGTGGATGTCGACGAAGCCCGGAGTGACGACGCGGCCGTCGGCGTCGAGCTCGCGCGTCCCGCGCGCTGCGACCGTGCCGATCGCGCTGACGCGCGCCCCGTCGATCGCCACGTCGGCGCGCCGCGCGGGCACGCCGGTACCGTCGACGACGAGGCCGTTGCGGATGACGAGATCGTGGGTCATGCCCGAGTCTGGCGCGTATTCTGCCGCCATGTCGCTCTCGCATCGATCCGTGGTCGTCTCCGTCATCGCGATGTCGGTCGGCGCGGCGCTCCTGGTCGCGTGTTCCGACACCGACTCCGAGACCGCCGATCGCGCCACGACCAGCGCACCGCAGGCGACGACGTCGACGACCGCGGCGGGGTGGGCGCCTCCCGAATGCGCGATCGAGCGGCCCGCAGCGCCCGACTCCGTCGCCGTCGACGGCACGCCTGGCGACCACACCGTCACCTCGTTCGACGGCACCGAACTGCGGGTCCACTGGTATCCGGCAGGGGGGTCGACCGCCGCCGCTCCGCACCCCACCCTCCTCATGGGCCCGGGCTGGGGTTCGCCCGGCGCGACCGCCGAGGGTGGCACCGGCTTGTTCGGCGATCTTGCGGTCTCGTCGTTGCGCGACGGCGGCTACAACGTGCTCACCTGGGACCCGCGCGGCTTCGGGGCGTCGAGCGGAACGATCACGATCGACAGCGCGGAGTTCGAGGGCCGCGACGTCCAAACGCTGATCGATTGGGTGAGTGCCCAGCCCGAGGTCCAGCTCGATGCCGTCGGCGACCCGCGGATGGGAATGCTCGGAGGCTCCTACGGCGGCGGCATCCAGCTCGTCACCGCGGCGCTCGACTGTCGCGTCGACGCGATCGTGCCGACGATCGCATGGCACTCGCTCGACACCAGCCTGTACAAGGCCGAGACCGTGAAGCAGGGATGGGGCGATCTGCTCTACGGCATCGCCGCCGGCCGACAGCTCGACCCGCACATCACGAGTGCATGGGAGGCCGGCCACGCGACGGGCGTGCTCGACGATGCCGACCGCACCTGGTTCGCCGACCGTGGCCCCGGCGATCTCGTTGCCGACATCGCGGTGCCGACCCTGATCGTGCAGGGCACGGTCGACACGCTGTTCACGCTCGACGAAGGCGTCACCAACTTCACGACGCTGCGCGACCGCGGCGTCCCCGTTGCGATGTTGTGGTACTGCGGTGGTCATGGCGCCTGCCTCACGGAGGCGGGCGACACCGCCCGTGCCGGCGCCGCGACGCGCGCGTGGCTCGATCGGTGGGTGCGAGGCGACGAGACGACCGACCTCGCCGCGCCGTTCGAGTTCGTCGATCAGTTCGGGACTTCGTTCACTGCCTCGGACTATCCGCCCGCGAACGGGACCGCGCTCGGGGCCGAGGGTGCCGGCAGCCTGTCGTTGCTCGCCGAGGGTGGGGCGGGACCCTCGACTCCGACCGGTGAGGGGAGCGGCGTGCTCGACACGGTCGCGCTCGCCATCACCCCGGCGCGGGCGACCAACGCGGTCGAGGTCGCGGTCACGAACGGCGGTGACGCTCCCGTCACGGTGGTCGGTGCGCCGCGGCTGACCTTCACCTACGTGGGCAGCACGCCCGCTGGTGACGCGCCGACGCGCGTCTTCGCGCAGCTCGTCGACGACGACTCCGGTCTCGTGCTCGGCAACCAGATCACGCCGATCGCCGTCGACCTCGACGGCACGGAGCACACCGTCGAGGTTCCACTCGAGATGGTGGCCCACACGCTCGCGCCCGGCTCCGGCGTCACGCTGCAGCTCGTCGCTGCGACGACCGCGTACGCAAAGCCCCGATTCGGGGGAACCATCGACTTCTCGGCGATCGCGATCTCGCTTCCCGTCGCCGCCGACCTCGCGCGTCGCTAGCGCGAGGGTTCGGTGCCCGAGGCGTCGCCCCGCGCGTAGATCGTCGCGACGATGTCTTCGATCTCGGGTTCTTCGATCGTGAGATCGACGAGGTCGGTGTGCGCCGCGACCGCGGCGATCAGTTCGGCGGCGGTCATCGTGCGGCGGTGGAAACGCAACCATTGACGAGGTCCGTCGACCTTCACCACTTCGGCGTGATCGATCTCGAGCGGCGGTGCGGGTGCGGCGAGGTCGACGACGAGCGTGCGATGCTCACCGAATCGTTCGCGCAGCGTGGCGAGGTTGCCGTCGTAGATCGCTCGACCGTGATCGATGATGAGCAGCCGCGAACAGAGGCGCTCGATGTCGTCGAGGTCGTGCGTCGTGAGCATCACGGTGGTGCCGTACTCGCGGTTGCGGTCGACGAGGAACTCCCGCACCTTTGCCTTGCTCACGATGTCGAGACCGATCGTGGGCTCGTCGAGGAACAGCACCTCGGGGTCGTGGAGGAGCGCGGCGGTGAGCTCGCCGCGCATGCGTTGGCCGAGCGAGAGCTG